>NZ_JAKKRH010000100.1:0-3281 GCF_025654465.1 Shewanella sp. SM101 | reverse complement strand
CGCGGATAACTCGATTTGGCAAACCAATCCTTTTAGAGGTTTGGAACATCTTACTTACTCGCACTGCATGTAAATGGGGCTATAGCTCAGCTGGGAGAGCGCCTGCCTTGCACGCAGGAGGTCTGCGGTTCGATCCCGCATAGCTCCACCATTTACACCTTATTCTGACTTTATTGCAAAGTAATAAGGCATATGCACTATGGATAGAGATGCCAAAGATAAACTAAAAAATTATCTTTGGCTTTTTTAAGCCCGCTCTTTAACAATTTGGAAAGCTGATAGTATTTAATTGCATGAGTCTGTCATGTGATTAATTACAAAACGTTTAATGCGCAAGCATTGAACATGAGTTCTCAAACACTTTATTAAGTGTCTTGAATATTCAATAGTAAATTATTCTTTRYTGAATAGTTTACGTCTAAGGCGCGTCCACTTCTTTGGTCAGAAGTGAGACAAGTAAAACCAAGCTGGTCGCAATGCGGCGCAGATGAGTGAAACTCATTTGGGTTGTATGGTTAAGCGACTAAGCGTATACGGTGGATGCCTTGGCAGTCAGAGGCGATGAAGGACGTAGTAACTTGCGAAAAGCGTTGGCGAGCTAGTAACAAGCATTTGAGCTAACGATGTCCGAATGGGGGAACCCAGCAGCATAAGCTGTTATCGCAACATGAATACATAGTGTTGCGAGGCGAACGAGGGGAACTGAAACATCTAAGTACCCTTAGGAAAAGAAATCAACCGAGATTCCCCTAGTAGCGGCGAGCGAACGGGGATTAGCCCTTAAGTCAGTGGGGTGTTAGTGGAATGCGTTGGAAAGCGCAGCGGCACAGGGTGATAGCCCCGTACATGAAAACTAACCATTGATGAAAACGAGTAAGGCGGGACACGTGACATCCTGTTTGAATATGGGGGGACCATCCTCCAAGGCTAAATACTCCTGACTGACCGATAGTGAACCAGTACCGTGAGGGAAAGGCGAAAAGAACCCCTGTGAGGGGAGTGAAATAGAACCTGAAACCGTATACGTACAAGCAGTGGGAGCGGTTCTTGAGACCGTGACTGCGTACCTTTTGTATAATGGGTCAGCGACTTACATTTTGTAGCGAGGTTAAGCGAATAGCGGAGCCGTAGGGAAACCGAGTGTTAACTGCGCGTTTAGTTGCAAGGTGTAGACCCGAAACCCGGTGATCTAGCCATGGGCAGGTTGAAGGTTGAGTAACATCAACTGGAGGACCGAACCGACTAATGTTGAAAAATTAGCGGATGACTTGTGGCTGGGGGTGAAAGGCCAATCAAACCGGGAGATATCTGGTTCTCCTCGAAAGCTATTTAGGTAGCGCCTCGAGCGAATACCATTGGGGGTAGAGCACTGTTAAGGCTAGGGGGTCATCCCGACTTACCAACCCTTTGCAAACTCCGAATACCAATGAGTACTACTCGGGAGACAGACGGCGGGTGCTAACGTCCGTCGTCAAAAGGGAAACAACCCAGACCGTCAGCTAAGGTCCCAAAGTACTAGCTAAGTGGGAAACGATGTGGGAAGGCTTAGACAGCTAGGATGTTGGCTTAGAAGCAGCCATCATTTAAAGAAAGCGTAATAGCTCACTAGTCGAGTCGGCCTGCGCGGAAGATGTAACGGGGCTAAGCTAGTCACCGAAGCTACGGGTGCACAGTTTACTGTGCGCGGTAGAGGAGCGTTCTGTAAGCCGTTGAAGGTGAAGGGGTAACCCACGCTGGAGGTATCAGAAGTGCGAATGCTGACATGAGTAACGATAAAGGGGGTGAAAAACCCCCTCGCCGAAAGACCAAGGGTTCCTGTCCAACGTTAATCGGGGCAGGGTGAGTCGACCCCTAAGGTGAGGCCGAAAGGCGTAATCGATGGGAAACAGATTAATATTTCTGTACTTCCGCTAACTGCGATGGAGAGACGGAGAAGGCTAGGCTAGCGCGGCGTTGGTAGTCCGCGTTTAAGGTGGTAGGTKGWKTTCTTAGGCAAATCCGGGGAMWCGYACTTTARTGTRCASACTGAGAGCTGATGACGAGGTCCTAAGGGACTGAAGTAGTTGATGCCATGCTTCCAGGAAAATCTTCTAAGCTTCAGGTTAGYGGGAATCGTACCCCAAACCGACACAGGTGGTCGGGTAGAGAATACCAAGGCGCTTGAGAGAACTCGGCTGAAGGAACTAGGCAAAATGGTACCGTAACTTCGGGAGAAGGTACGCTCCTGTTGGTGATGAGACTTGCTCTCTAAGCTGACGGGAGTCGCAGATACCAGGTGGCTGCAACTGTTTATCAAAAACACAGCACTGTGCAAACTCGCAAGAGGAAGTATACGGTGTGACGCCTGCCCGGTGCCGGAAGGTTAATTGATTGGGTTATCGCAAGAGAAGCTCATGATCGAAGCCCCGGTAAACGGCGGCCGTAACTATAACGGTCCTAAGGTAGCGAAATTCCTTGTCGGGTAAGTTCCGACCTGCACGAATGGCGTAATGATGGCCACGCTGTCTCCAGCCGAGACTCAGTGAAGTTGAAATTGCGGTGAAGATGCCGTATACCCGCGGCTAGACGGAAAGACCCCGTGAACCTTTACTATAGCTTGGCACTGAACATTGAACCTACATGTGTAGGATAGGTGGGAGACTWTGAAGTTGTGACGCTAGTCATGATGGAGTCGTCCTTGAAATACCACCCTTGTAGTTTTGATGTTCTAACCTAGGTCCCTTATCGGGATTAGGGACAGTGCCTGGTGGGTAGTTTGACTGGGGCGGTCTCCTCCCAAAGAGTAACGGAGGAGCACGAAGGTTGGCTAAGTACGGTCGGACATCGTACGGTTAGTGCAATGGCATAAGCCAGCTTAACTGCGAGACATACACGTCGAGCAGGTACGAAAGTAGGTCATAGTGATCCGGTGGTTCTGAATGGAAGGGCCATCGCTCAACGGATAAAAGGTACTCCGGGGATAACAGGCTGATACCGCCCAAGAGTTCATATCGACGGCGGTGTTTGGCACCTCGATGTCGGCTCATCACATCCTGGGGCTGAAGTCGGTCCCAAGGGTATGGCTGTTCGCCATTTAAAGTGGTACGCGAGCTGGGTTCAGAACGTCGTGAGACAGTTCGGTCCCTATCTGCCGTGGGCGTTGGATGATTGAAGGGAGCTGCTCCTAGTACGAGAGGACCGGAGTGGACGAACCGCTGGTGTTCGGGTTGTCATGCCAATGGCATTGCCCGGTAGCTACGTTCGGAATCGATAACCGCTGAAAGCATCTAAGCGGGAAGCGA
>NZ_JAKKRH010000099.1:0-3575 GCF_025654465.1 Shewanella sp. SM101 | reverse complement strand
CATCTTCACCATTACATGATCTGGCAACCGATTTGCCGCTGCCAACCGCCATATGTTCAGCAACGACGGTTAACCTTGCCGCTCTTCGTTTATCACCTAGCTCAGCATGATGAAAGTGATCGGCTGCCCATTGGCTCGGGTTAAAAATTGACATGGAAAATGGTGAAGTAAATGAATTTGCATGATCAGATCATCGGCAGTCAAGAGAGTTCCGTTTTTTTACTAATTATTTGTGTAGAAGAGACAGCTTCTGCTGGTGTTGAAGCTATTTATATAATTGTAAGTGGTGACATTGCATTTTCAGGGGTGGCGGAACAGTATAATATAGCTAGTGTTTTTTTTGATAATTTGCATGAAAATATTAGAACTAGTTATTGTGGTAGTATTGAGTTTGTTTTTGTCCCAGGTAATCATGATTGTAATTTTAAAGTTAATAAATCGGTTAGGGATATTTTATTGAGGAGTATTGAAGGTAATAAAAGTGATGCAGTTGATGATGATGTCCTAAATGTAATGACTTCTGTACAAGAGGAATATGATGCCTTCTCTAGAAAATATATTAATGGGTTGATTCATGATACACCTATTTGGAAGGTGAAGGAGTCTCATGTTTGTGGTAATAAAATTGTTTTTAATATGATAAACCTTTCATGGTGTTCAAGTTTATCAGAAACACAAGGTAATCTATACTTTCCTTCAAGTAGGATTTTTGATGTTACACCTTTAAATTCCGATTTAGTAATATCTGTTTTTCATCACCCATTCAATTGGCTAGAACAAAGTAGTTATCAAAAATTCAAGCCAAATGTTAGAGCTATGTCTGACTTTATTATAACTGGTCATGAACATAATGGCTTAGCTGTTGACACAAATGATAATATTTCAGGCTCATGTGTTTTACTAGAAAGTGATTCATTTTTTGATGAGAATAAAAACTCGGCTTTTGGGATTCTTTTAATTGACTTTAATAATAAAGATTATACTCATACTAGGTATAAATATGATGATAAAAGTAATATTTATATTGAAATGGATATTAGGGGTGGCAGATATAAAGATGAAGGGGATATTGTAAGGTCAAGGTATGCTCTTAATAATAATTTTAGTGAAAAAATTAACGATTCCGGTGCCAATTTTGAAAATTCAGGAGTTGAGCAAATATATCTTAATGATGTTTATATATTCCCGCACTTAAAAAGAAAGTATGTCGAGGACGATGAAAGATTAATTGATGGTAGTATTCTTCTTGATATTTCAAAAATATCTGGAGGGATTATACTTGAAGGTGACGAAAAATCAGGAAAAAGTAGCCTGGTAAACAAGGTTTACAGTGAGTATTTTTTGAAAGGATTTATCCCTTTATACATTGATGGGAAAAAAATAAAGTCACCAACAAAAATTGAACTTGATAAGCTAGTAAAAAAATCTCTTAAGGAACAATATTCAACTGAAAATATTTATGATAAATATTTGCAAGAAAATAAAAGTAAAAAATTGATATTCATTGATAACTTAGATGAGTCAAAGGTCAAGTCTATATCCTATAGAGATCAGGTTATAAATTACTTTGAGTCATTTAGTTACTCTATAGTTTTAACTGTAGGTGAAATGTTTGATATTAGAGAGATTCTTTTGGAAAAAAGTACATCTAACTTGAAAAGTTATTCTCACTATAAAATTCAGCAGTTTGGTTACGCTAAAAGAAATGAATTAATAAGAAAATGGTACTCGATAGGGGCTTATAGATATTTAAATAAAGATGAATTGATTTCCAAGGTGGATAAAGCTGAGAAAAATATGTCGATGGTCATAACAAAAAGTTTAGTTCCTTCGACACCTATTTATTTGCTAACGCTTATGCAAAGTATGGAGTCTGGTGCTAAAGGGGAACTAAGTGATAGTTCATTAGGTGAGTATTATCGATATCTTATTACTCGCTCAATAATATCCTCTGGTATCAATAAAGAGAAAATCTCAGAAGTTTATGAATACTTAAAACACCTCTCATGGTCAATGCATTTATTTAATCAAGATTTTACTTTTGAGCATTTTAAAGCGTTTAATTCAGATTTTTCTACTAGGAGACATAGTGTTGATTTTAAAGAAAGGTTAAATGTTTTAATTGATGCTAAAATAATTGAAAATCAGGGTGATGTTTATAGTTTTAGATATCCTTATATTTATTATTTCTTCAAAGGGTTATATTTGAGTGATAATGTGGATAATACGGATTGCATCGAACATATAAGGCATTGTTTTAATCACCTTTATGTTAGAACTAATGCTAATACAATTTTATTTCTAGCTCATCATGCCACAGGTAATTCATATAGATATTTAATTGATTGCATGAGTAACGCTGTTGGAGGGATGTTCTGTAATAAGCGTGTTGTTACTTTTGAAGATGATGAAGGTATCAATAATTTCATTAAGGATTCACCTAAGATAGCATATAAAGATTCATGTCCATTAGAAAATAGAAAAAGACAAAGCGAAGTTAAAGATGAGTTTGATGGAGGCGATGGATTTTTAGAAAAGGAAGAAAGTGTTGATAATGATCTTAGTATCGTTGCTAAAGTTACTTCATTGTACAAGGCTATTGATATAGTCGGTCAATTTCTTAAAAATCAATACTCAAGATTAGAGAGAGACGAAAAGCGTATTCTGCTTAATGATCTGTTTTCTGCGCCAATGAGAGCTTTATCTGATTTTTACGATTTTATAAAGTCAAATCCTGATGCTTTCACGAATGAAATTGAAAGAGCAATAGTTCGCAAAGGTGCTGTTGAGCAGAAAGAAAGAATAAGAGAGATTTCTCAAAAAATTGTAGCTGGCTTAATTCAAATGATGTCAATGTCATTTATTATGAAACCTGCTATGTCTGCTAACGCCGACTCTTTGAAAGAGGATGTTTTAAAACTTGTCCAAGAAAAAAATATAATGTCATACCGATTGATTGAACTCTGTATGAGATTAGATTCTCCTAATCCCTTTCCTAGAAGAACGATTGAAGATATTTATAATGAATCCTCTAATAACATTCCAGTAAGGAAAATACTTGAGATTCTGATTGTTAATAGGTTGTATATGTTTAAGACTACTGAAGCTGATATGCAGTGGCTAAGTAGTCAATTAAATTTTGACATAAAAATACAGCATAATATTTCATATGCTAGAAAATCATCTAAGTTAATAAACTAACAAATATGGACATCTATCGTTGATAGAGAAATATAGGAAATGCATAGCTTTTTGAATGCGAAAAATTAACTCTAACCTTGCAGAAGTTCACCATCCCATGCGAAGTTGCCGCGGGGCGTTGGAATAAATTGCGTGAGTCTCGGCATGGATAATGGAATGGACCCATCCACTTTTAATCGGCCTCACAATGGGCCACGATGTAGTCGCTAAAACTCATCAGAAAGAGGACGGGTCCACTTATGAAGATTACTACAATTGGTTTAGATATCGCAAAGTCTGTTTTTCATGCTGTTGGTGTCGATAAAGCAGGCAAGTTAATCAAAAAGAAAATGCTTAGACGCAAGGACTTACTTCCCTTTCTTGCTCAAATTGAG
>NZ_JAKKRH010000098.1:0-3591 GCF_025654465.1 Shewanella sp. SM101 | reverse complement strand
TGATGGTTCAATGCCTGTTGTGGCTAGTTGGTTTACACGCACAGCAACAGGGCTGGGATAAGCATTTTCAGGCCAATACCATTGGGCATCGAACGGTACTCTCAACGATTCGCTTGGGATTGGAGGTACTCAGGCGGCCTGATTATCAAATCACGGAGAAAGAATTGCTGGCGGCCTGGGTATTATTCGCCAATCAGTTGCTCAAATATGGCTATGCTATGGCTGATTTATGAGGGGATCCTTCAGGACTATATATGCTTGGAGTATTGTGAGCACTCCAATAAAAGTACAGAAAAATAGACTATGCTTTAGAGTAAAGCGGAAGAGGTCAGACTCTTTACCTGCCAAGCCTGTTGCGTGTCTCAGAACCATGCTTCAACGGGTGATGGTGTGGTCCTGATGAAGCGGGATCGCACCGAGCGAATGTGACTAAAGACTCGATCCTTAAAAACGAGGTATTTTGTAAGCTATTCTAATACTGTCCATTGGCCACCTGTTTACAGCAAGTGAGCGCGTTATGTTTTATCTATAATAATATATCGCTATACCTTTGTTGATGTGCAATAACTAATCGATCTTGTGTTCTTTTGGTTAGAGTGATATGTTTTTATATATAATTTTTATTTAGTGATACATTAAGACATATTGAAATGAACTATGTAACAGAGCAGATATTAGGGAGCCTTCGAGACGCTCGGATACGTAAGGGGTTTAGCCAAAGAGAGCTGAGCGCTCGTTCGGGTGTACCGCAAAGCCATATATCGAAAATTGAGTCTGGTGACGTTGATTTAAGAATGTCCAGTTTGATCGCACTTGCCCGCGTACTCGACCTAGAGTTATTTGTCGCACCTAGAAAGACTGTTCCTGCAATTAAGTCGATCATTCGAAGTAGTAACGCGACTCATAATAACGGTCTTAGTGATGAAAGTGAGCCAATGTCGCCAGCATACCAGTTAGAGGAAGACGACGATGACTAATAATGTCTCTACGTTAAACGTTTTGCTCTATGGTGAACCCATCGCAACGATCACTAATGTGGGTAATGACAGAACGCTATTTGCCTTTATGGATTCATACATTAATGATGGTTCACGGCCCGTGTTAGGGCTTGGTTTTAAAGATCCGCTAGGTGGCTTACTGACCAATTTCAAACCTACCCAAACCAAGTTAACCCCGTTTTTCTCTAATCTTTTGCCAGAAGAAACCATGCGCCATTACCTGGCAGAGCGTGCCGGTGTGAACCCTGCGCGGGAATTTTTTCTACTGTGGGTGCTAGGGCAGGATTTAGCCGGTGCGATCACGGTTGAACCGGCCGATGGTGAAGCGCTGCCACCTAATGTGCATCAAGACATTGAAGGTGATACGAAAGTTGAAGCGCCAATGCGTTTTTCATTGGCGGGTGTGCAGTTGAAGTTTTCAGCTTTACAACAAGTAAACGGCGGTTTGACCATTCCTGCTACGGGTAAAGGTGGCTCTTGGATTGTGAAATTGCCGTCGTCTCGATTTGAGGCTGTGCCAGAAAATGAATATTCGATGATGGAATTGGCTCGAATGTTGGGAATGGAGGTACCAGAGACTCAGCTACTTTCTATTGACCAGATTGCCAATATTCCAGAAGGCGTCGGCAAATATGGCAATTCTTTTAAAAATGCTCAGGCCTTTGCGATAAAACGCTTTGACCGTGTTGATGGTCAAGCTGTACATATTGAGGACTTTGCGCAAGTTTTTGGTGTCTATCCTCAAGATAAATACAAAAAAGCCAGTATGCGGAATATTGCTCAGGTTATTGGTATCGAAGGTCAAGATGAGGACATCGCAGAATTTACGCGTAGGTTAGTGTTCAATACGTTAATTGGCAATGCCGATATGCATTTGAAAAATTGGTCTGTGATTTATAAAGACAAACGCACCGCATCGATTGCACCTGCTTATGACTTTGTTTCAACCATTCCCTATATCCCTGATGATAGTGCGTCGCTCAAGGTTAGCCGTAGCAAAAAATTCAGCGATTTCACGTTGGATGAGTTGTCACACTTAGCCGCTAGGACCATGCTGCCAGAAAAGTTGGTGTTAGATACCGCCAAGCAAACCGTAACAGGCTTTCATGAGGTTTGGGCGAGAGAAAAAGCGCATTTACCACTTACCAAGTCGATGATTGAAGCAATCGAGAGACACTTACTAAGCATACCGCTACGCTAAAATGAGAACAGACACGTACGCATGCATAGGTGTCTGTCATATTAGGTTGAAGATTATGTTTAGTGACTTATTTGTCAATCATTGCCCCCGGTTGATAAGTTAGCAAGAAATTACGCCAGCATGGTATCACTGGCGTTTGCCGTTAACGTGATGCAGCAGAAACTTGGCGAAGAGTCCCTGCTTGCTTAGCCGCTTCACGTGCAGCGATAAGGCGACGAATACCATCTGCTTTACGTTGAGCTGTTGTCGAACTATTTTTTAAAGACATAATTGTCTCCTTCTGGGCCAAATGCACGCCATCTACCAAAGATTAACTGCTTTACGTGCTTTATGACAAGTCGGTTGTAGTACGACCTCTTAATTTATTGACCATACTGTCTCAACATTAAGTGTCCAATGGAATTGGACCAGAACAGGTGGCCCTGTTACTGTAACTCATCCTGAAATCACCCGCTTTTTTATGACCATTCCCGAAGCATCCCAGCTGGTTATTCAAGCAGGGGCAATGGGTAAGGGTGGCGATGTGTTTGTGCTTGATATGGGCAAGTCAGTCAAAATTGTTGATCTGGCGGCTAAAATGATCCGTCTCAGTGGTTTTGAGGTTAAAGATGAAGATCATCCACATGGCGATATTGCCATTGAGTTTAGTGGCCTACGCCCTGGTGAAAAACTCTATGAAGAATTGCTGATTGGTGATGATGTAACAGGGACAGACCATGAGCGTATTATGACGGCTCATGAGATATTTCTACCCTGGACCCAATTAGAGCAAATTCTTAATCGTTTAGATAAAGCTTGCCATGAGTTTAACCATGAGGCGATCCGTGAAATTTTGCTCTCGGCCCCGACGGGGTTTGCACCAACAGATGGTATTTGCGATTTAGTCTGGCAACAAAAGAAATCGTCTAAACCTATTGATGTTAAAGCTAAAGTAGTTAATTTGGTTTCTTAGTTTAAGTCATTTTTAAAAAGCCAAATCAGGTTTGATTTGGCTTTTTTCGTTTATGAGGTTTTTAAGGATGCAGTATGTCTAGGAAGTATTTTGGTACCGATGGTGTGCGTGGCAAGGTGGGTACATTCCCTATAACGCCTGATTTTGCGATGAAGTTAGGTTGGGCGGCTGGCACTGTGCTGGCGTCCACTGGCACTAAAGAAGTGTTGATTGGTAAAGATACCCGTATTAGTGGCTATATGCTTGAGTCGGCAATGGAGGCGGGATTTTCAGCGGCGGGTGTGAATGTGGCGTTGATTGGCCCAATGCCAACACCTGCGGTGGCGTATTTGGCGTCGACATTTCGCGCCGATGCCGGGGTGGTGATCAGTGCCTCCCACAACCCTTATTACGACAATGGGATTAAGTTTTTTTCAAACTCTGGCACTAAATTAAATGAT
>NZ_JAKKRH010000097.1:0-4007 GCF_025654465.1 Shewanella sp. SM101 | reverse complement strand
TTGATGGTTCAATGCCTGTTGTGGCTAGTTGGTTTACACGCACAGCAACAGGGCTGGGATAAGCATTTTCAGGCCAATACCATTGGGCATCGAACGGTACTCTCAACGATTCGCTTGGGATTGGAGGTACTCAGGCGGCCTGATTATCAAATCACGGAGAAAGAATTGCTGGCGGCCTGGGTATTATTCGCCAATCAGTTGCTCAAATATGGCTATGCTATGGCTGATTTATGAGGGGATCCTTCAGAGCTGAGCCTTTAAATCCAGGTAAACTTGACTCAATACTTTCACCAACTAATTGTCCTATTTCAGCGACTAGAGGTTTACGTCTATCTTTTGCCAGTAACAAGATAATAATACTGATTAGTGGTAGCTGAAAAAGAGCTTCATTGCTTAGGAATTGAGTGTGATTATCTTCATTGTTCTTTGTATTAAAATGGATAGTCTCATTTGATATGCTATCAAAAAAATCATCAAAATTCATGATTTCATCCTAACAATTTCTGACAATAATGCGCCGAATAATAGATTGTTATTCAAATCGAATAATAAGTTGCACTTATTAAGTTCGTGATTTAGATTGGTTGCTAACCTCCCTAAATCCTTAAGGATAATAGGTGTTCCTTTTGTATATATATCATTTAGTATAGATTGCACCGAAAATGAAATTTGTTGAAATTCAAACTCTGGGATTGTATGTCTATTATGTCTAACCCAGAGATCCCAATCTGTTTTACATCTACTACAGTATTCAATATGTGATTCATTCGCACCGCTAGACTCTAACATTCTTTGAATAATTGATGCATTTTTTATTGCTTTATCATCACCACCTTCAGTTAAAATATTATATGCACCCTTAGAAATGCTCATGATTGATAACAAATCATCAATTGATACAGCTGCTTTACTTTCAATCAATTCTGCGGTAATTTCTTGGATTACACCAGATGACTTCCGTTC
This sequence comes from Shewanella sp. SM101, assembly GCF_025654465.1. Classification (NCBI taxonomy): domain Bacteria; kingdom Pseudomonadati; phylum Pseudomonadota; class Gammaproteobacteria; order Alteromonadales; family Shewanellaceae; genus Shewanella; species Shewanella sp. SM101. The sequence goes on along the minus strand of NZ_JAKKRH010000097.1, from coordinate 3,044 downwards.
AATTAGCTCCAAAAGCTTCATAATAATCATTTTTGATTCAGTGTATTTTAATTCTATCTCGCTGAATCTATAAATTTTGTCTCTGGTTAGACTTTCGAATGTCTCATCGTTTAATTTTAAATGTTGAACGTCTGTCTCGAACCTTATTTTTGAAAGCTTCTTTTTAATATCTTCTTCAGGTATTTCTGAATTGCATTTCCCTTTATATATTTCTTTGAAATTTTCGACTAGTATCTTTGTGAATTTATTTTCAAATTTTCCATCAATAATATCGTGATATAAAATTTCTACATCGTCGTGTGTATTAATGTTAGTCTGAAAAACAACTGAATTACAATAAGTGTCAAAAACTATTGTGTGGAGCAACATTTTTCCTAAAAAGCTATCTTTTATTTTTTCTGGATCTTGAACTTTTATTTTTTTCTTTTGTGTTAAAAGACCAAATAGTTCATTAAGAGTCCAGTTGTGGTTTTGTTTTTTGTTAGTCTTTACTTGGTAAAATATGTAGCCAATTCTATTTTTTCCTATTTTCCTGACAACAAAGTCGTCATGAAGATCGCAGTAAACTCTATCAACTCCATCTTTGTCTAAAATTGATAATGATGCGATTGCAGCAGATTTAGCTTGGGCTTTAAATCTGCTAAACGCGTCTCTACCACTTTGTTCTCTAGGGCTAACTTTATGAAGCATTTAATCACCATATTATTACTAATAATATATCGAATATAAGTTTAATGTTTGGTTGTGTTATTGAGAAAACTAGTAATTAAAACATTATGATAGTGTCTTTGTTAGTTGTAACAGAGTCTGTTTTACTTCCCATTCTTCTTTGCTCTTTTTATATATCTTACCCATAGCACTGAGCCGTGGGTTTTACGCATTTCGAAGAGATCTATTGCGGCAAATAGGTCGCTGAGTTTTTTAAATCCGTAGTTTCGCTGATCGAAAGAGCTGTGATTTGAGATATGTGATCCTATTGGGCCAAGTTGAGCCCAGCCATCTTCCTCTTCGGTTGCTTCTATGGCTTGACGCAACATATTGAGCAGTTTGGAGTCACTTTTTAAATTACATTTCTGCGGTGTCGCGGTTTTAGGCTGAACTTGCTTGGTTTTACTAATTGAGTCAGGTGTCGTTGGTGGAAGCTGGGTTAATTCTGATATCACCTCTATTTCTTCTGCGACAACAACAGGTTCTGCGTCGAGGTAGAGGAAGCGAGAGCAACTATTCACAAAAGCGGCTGGTGCTTTACGTTCTCCGAAACCAAAAACGGTTTTACCGTCGGCTAAGGCTCTGGTCACAAGGGGAGTAAAGTCGCAATCCGAAGATATTAAGCAAATGATGTCTATATCTTTAGTGTAAAGAATGTCCATAGCATCAATAACTAAAGCAATATCGCTGGCATTTTTACCTTTGGTTAAATCGAATTGTTGAATAGGCTGAATGGCATATTCATGCAGGATATCTTCCCAAGGCTTTAGATTCGGGCTTTTCCAGTTACCATAAGCCTTTCGAATACTGATTAATCCGTGTTTTGCAAGCTCAGCGAGTACCACATCAAACTTCTTGGCTGGCGCGTTATCTGCATCAATGAACACCGCAATTTTTTCTTTATTCTGCATTTTAACTCCAACGAATGTGGTTATGCTTTACCCGTTTTTAAGGATGAGAAGTAGTACCCGCAGATGGAGCCAATTATTGCACTTGAAAAGGCAAGAAGTTCGGTGAAGTGCTTGTTTTCAAATAGGGCGGCTAGGCTGATGATTGTGAGTAAGGCCATCACTAGCATGATTGCTAAGATTGGCGCAGTCCTCTTATTAATTCGTTCAGTTAGAGGTTCGGCTTTTCCAATTCCACCGCAAGAACCACATATTAGTCCAAATTGATTTCTTCTTCGCCAAATAGGTAATTCGTTTAGTTTTGCGCAGCGTTCACATGAACTGTTATTGATTCCATTGGAACAAGTTCCTGTTCCTGAACAATGTTTACAATCATAAAGATTGACCATGACATCTTGCATTTATGTTCCTTCATAAATTTGGGGGTATTAGGGACAGGTCTGTGATGGTGGCTTTATCTTAGGATTGAAGCACGCTACCGCCCATGGCTCTTGCTACCAGACCGCAAATACAGACAATAAATTTTAATAAAAACAATAATAAAGCTATCAGTCTGTGGTTTGTAAAACCTTAAACTGAATCACAATTAGTTCAGAGGGGGAGCATCTTTAAGGAGAGGTATAGAAAGCTTTTCCTTGCCTTGTTCGCTTTTCTAGAGCGGATCTTCCCTGACTCATTTGTATATCGCCATATTTTATTAGCGAGATTTTCGCTAACACCAGACTAGCGTTGATTGATTAAGTAATTGCTTAAGTGTTGTTTATCAATCAAAAATTTAAACTAGCGTACAGCATATGGTGAATAGCGACAATAGTGAGTTGTTGCCCAGTAAACCAAAGACGGAATATGCATCTTTTTATCAAATAGCACGCAACACCAAAGCGATAGACGTTAATTTAACGAGCCATCCATTGTTAAATTTGCAGAGTGTATGCTTATAAAAAGGCATACAGATAACTGGAGAGTTGGTTGAATTAAGCATTGGCATGTAAGTGACCGTTGACGGCATGGCCGCTCTTTCATATCTGACCCATAGGGATATGGGAAATGTCACTATGATGTCTGGAACATCATTGACCATGTGATCGCGGCATTTGCACTTCCGTATGTAGCAGATGCCGTCGTCGAGCCCTCATGGATACTTCTTGTGAAATAAAAGGGGTGGCGTGTCACTGGAATGGTAACCGTCTAGCGAACCACACCTACTGTTTAAAATTCCAGGGTAACAAGCTATCGATATTGGGTTCTGGTTTACACAGTTCATCAAGGCAAACCATGATGTAATCAAATGGGATTAGACCATTTATTTTGGCGGTTTCCACAATACTGTAAAGGGCGGCACTGGCATGTGCACCGTTAGCCGTTTGGCTAAATAACCAATTTTTTCGGCCTATCACAAACGGTTTTACTGCACGTTCAGCTCTATTG
>NZ_JAKKRH010000096.1:0-4383 GCF_025654465.1 Shewanella sp. SM101 | reverse complement strand
GCATCTTCACCATTACATGATCTGGCAACCGATTTGCCGCTGCCAACCGCCATATGTTCAGCAACGACGGTTAACCTTGCCGCTCTTCGTTTATCACCTAGCTCAGCATGATGAAAGTGATCGGCTGCCCATTGGCTCGGGTTAAAAATTGACATGGAAAATGGTGAAGTAAATGAATTTGCATGATCAGATCATCGGCAGTCAAGAGAGTTCCGTTTTTTTACTAATTATTTGTGTAGAAGAGACAGAGCGGATTCTGGGGGATTGAAGCCTTTGCTCCTTTAGTAAAACGCTTTCCTGTATTTAAAAAGTCCCGTTATATTATGGCCAACGACAGCAGCTTCTGGGATGATGCTAATTTACTCGAACTATGCGTTTACGCTAAAGCGCAAGACTACACTGAATACCTGTTAGACCATTATCCGCAGCTCAAAGCCGACTCCCACGCTAAAAGTTTGGTCTATGCGGCATTGACCTCAGAATTTGACCTTAGGATTATCGAAAAACTGATTAAGGCCACCGTCGATATCAATCGCATCTATAGGATGACACCGCCTGATGCCGACCATTCACCCTTGCTCAACCAATATATTAATAATGCCCAATTTACCGATCCGAATAAACGGAGCTACATCTACCAAGCCCTTGAACTGTTGCTCAAATATGGCGCTAATCCAAATGCCGAATTTGTGAATACGGGTAAACCCTATGAGATGTTAGTCTGGTCGAATTTACGACTATTGGTTTATCCAATGGTCGAAAAGAAAACCTTTCTGCCCGAGTTTTTCGATCTGTTCCTGCAATATGGTATGGATATCAATAAAAAATTTGGGGCGGTGGATGAACCAACCTTACTCACTATCTGCCAGCGTGGTTCAGGGAAAGAAGATCAAGCAACGCATATCCAAGTGATGGAATATCTGCTCACCAAGGGACTGGATTTAAGCCTCACCAATATCTACAACACTAACTATGTTTCTGCGGCGGCCATCGCCTGTCGAACCCAAGTACTTGAATGGCTTATTCACCAAGGCGGGGATATTTTTACCCATTGCGGCCACGATAATTCGCCGATTCTGCACAAGGCGATTTCGACCTACTGGTGGGATCAAATCACTGGCCCCATGCGACGTAATACTGTGGAACTCTTACTGCGCCACGGAGCTAAAATTGAAGAATTTTCGGTGGATGAGCAATTTACGCCACTCATGTGCGCCTGTTACTACGGCGCGCAGTCCTGCGTAGAAGCCCTACTCGAACATGGCGCCAACCCTAATGCCATCAATGCTGAAGATACCACCCCAGCCCTTTGCGCCGTAATAGGTGGCAGTTCAATCGAGTTTCCTCGCTTTGAATCCACAGCGGTACGGATTTTAAAGCTATTGCAGCAATATGGCGCCGACTTAACGGCTGAAAACTGCCGCGGCAATAGCCCACTGGTCGCGGTAATTGAGCTGGAATATAAGGAGATTTTCGAAGCACTGCTGCAAATCGTGCCCTATAGCGAAACTCAGCTTGAGCGAGCACTTGAAGTGGCGGAGCCAGAAAGCTATTTCAGCCGTCGCCTGCTGCAAACACTGGGGCGCGAGATACCGCCAGCATCAGCAAGCCTATCCCATTCAAATCTATCCCATACTAATCTATCCCATAATAGTGAAGTACCGACAACAGCTTCGAGCAATGCCGATCCGATAACGGCGAATCCACAAGCGTCTGAGGTGAATGCCACATCAGCGCCCGCCAAACAAACCCGATTAGAGGTGAGTAATGCGGCGGCAAATCGGGGGCAAATTCCAACGCTGCTGGATCTCAAAACCAAAGTACAGAGCTTTTTTAAACTGGTCGCTACCGATCCCACGATCACAGTTGAGCAATTCGACTCGGTGAGAACCCTTATCGATCAATTGATTGAAAAGCTCGACCACTTTAGCTTTTTCCGCAATCAAGCGACAAAGGCCGAATTTGAGGAAGGTGTTCAGGAATATATCGATGAAACCGTCGAAGAAATTAACGGAATTATCGAGGATGATTATCCTGCACTTACCGAAGCCTTAGTCGATTCCGTCTGGATAATTTTGCAGTACTTTAAGGTTGAGATTGATATCGAGACCGCGCTAAGAAAGCGTTTTTGGTAACAGTTAGCACCTTGGCTGCCATGAGCACCACGAATAAAGCCCCAACGTTGGGGCTTTATGCTTTCGAGATTAAGCCTGACAAAAAGTGCAGCTTAGGAGACTGACACCGGCAGACTTAGCGGCCTATTAACCAACATAATGGCGAAAGCTAAGGTTTAAACATTAGAGACTTAAACATTAGAGGCTTTAGCAAGCAGTAACTGGCTACGGATGATTTGACGTATCTGATTATGCAGTTCAAATACTCGAGCGCGATCATTAAGATTTAGCGATAGATTTTCCAGCATCACCAGATCCAAATTAAATTCGGGATAATGCAGTGTCATCGACATATAACCGGTTAAATAACCCGTATGACTGTATTCGACGAGGCCATCGTCCTTATTGATCCTCACCCCATAGCCATAGTGCATATTCGGCCATAAGAATTGGATCTCGGTATGCGCCGTTGTCATCCGCTCATAACTCTCTGCGCTCAGCAACTTGCCAGCATGTAATTGCTGCAAAAAGGCGGCATAAGCGGGCGCTGAGGCAATCAATCCCCCCGCGGGCAACAAAGCTTCATCAAGCACTAAATCAGAGGGGGCAATCACCTCACTTTCCTGTAAACCAACGGCGAGTGAAGGCATTTTGGTGTGAATCGCCGCAATACTACCAAGCTCTGCACTCAAGCCATTAAGCTGGTATCGTGTAGCAAACTGCGCCACTTGTTCGGCAAAGGATTGGTGATTGACCTTCTCAAGCACTTGCCCAAGCAGTGAATAACCAAAGTTGGAGTATTCAAATTGGCTACCTGGCTCGAAGCGATTAGCCTTACCCAATTTATCGACACCCGATGTATGCGTCAGCAGTTGGTGCAGCGTAATCCGCGCGTCATATCGATTAGAATTAATTGCATCCGCACTTGAATTTGTACTCGCCACAGTACCTTTTAGCGCCTTATTATCCCCATCAAGCTCACCAAAAAGGTAATGATTTAGCGATAGATTTAAGTCGAGTTTCCCCGCATCGACCGCCTGCAATACTAAGGTTGCAGTGATTTGTTTAGAGAGCGATGCCATCACAAAGCGCGAATCTTGACTAATACCTTCGCCCTTTTGCAGCTCAAGTTGCGGTTTCCCCTGCTCAAGCAGGATGACACTGCCACTAAATGGCTGCGGCGAATCCTTGATCGCGGCTTGGATTAAGGTCTTAATCTCTGCCGCCTTTGAGACAGAGGACGCCGTTTGGCTTTCAACGGCAATCGACTTATCACCTTGCACGCTCTGCGCTTTTTCAGCCCCAGTCTCTAGTAATGCGGCAATACTATTGGCACTTGGGAATAATAACAAACCAGTCAACAGAGTACTGATTACACTTAAACGCATAGGTTATCCTTAACTTAATGAGTAGATACTACCTTATTAGAAAGCGGCCAGCTTATCACAGTGGAATGTTAAGTGATGCTGCTTTGAGATTGGGAATAAAAGTCAGAATTTAGTCTTTAAAGTGAGTGGATTAGATGCCGAGACTCACACACTCTTTACCAAATCAACAACACTATTTGCCCAGCGGCAACTCCGAGGGGGATTGTGTGCCCCTTGAGCTCTGGTGATATGGGTAAATAATTAGGGCATAACAGTTATGCCTGTTGGCTCTTTCTAAAAGCAACCTAAGACGATTTAGGCATTAAGCAATGATAAATAGTTGACTAAAACAGTCAACAACCATAACATGCACAATATAAGCATGTTTGATAATTACTAGTCCTTAATAGATTAAATAGAGGTAGTTCTGATGAGTTCATTATTTACTAAGTTCACTAAAACTGACGATAAAACCAAAAATGTAGCCCAATTTGTGCCGAGCACGGATGATAGCACTGCGGCGGATATCACAACCACAGAGCAACCTGAACAGACGAATACAGCAGAAAAACCTAAATCCCCTGGTTTTTGTTGTGGTTCATGTTCATAAACCACTTACCCTGGAATTTTAATATCGACTCACATGCATAGCACTGAAGAATCCCCTGATGATTTACAAATAAATCATCAAATTAGGGTGGAAGCGCATCTTGTTGCATGATCAAATGGTTTCGCTAAAAACTACACTTGGACAACAAGATGCGCGAAGCCAATATCCTACAACATTCTTTACACCAATACTGCCCAGAACTTCACCTAAAACGATTAAACAGCTTGATGCTGGCCTCTAAGGCACTGATTGAATGTAAGACACTGACCTTGACTGAGTTAGGTCGAAATTT
>NZ_JAKKRH010000095.1:0-4604 GCF_025654465.1 Shewanella sp. SM101 | reverse complement strand
TTTTTCAGAAAATTGCCGCTTTTGTTGAAAAATTCAAAGGTGTGGGTGGGCAGTTGTAGTGATATGAAGAGCTCTTTTCACGTAGTTAATGCTTGATGAAAAGAGCTCGATATTTTTAAATTAGTGCTGTTTTTTTTCGAGATAGCAGATATGAATATTCAAATTAGTTTAATTATTATGCATTTTCTGGATAGGTCATTGGCCCACAAATGGAGCTAATAAATAAAGCTACTAAATGATTTCTGTCCAAAAGTGAGCTAGGAAGCAACAGGCAGATGACATGTGATTACTGAGTCACTTGAACCTGTTTGTGTCGAGTGAAGATTGTCCCTAGGCAATTTGTCTGTTAGCCTTCCTCGGTATTCAAATTATTAATTCCTTAGCGATCAAATTGATTACAAAATTAGACATATGGATGAATCCCTACTAAAAAATAGACAGCAAATTGAGCTTGGTGATTTTTCAGGTGTTAGACGCCAGCAACCTATGTAGCAGAAAGGATGATCACTTACTCGTCTATTTTTAGCAGGAATTATTAGCCAACTGTATGAACTGTACGCAGATCTGTCTGCAAAAATGATGCAAGTGATCGGGCGGTTTGCGCCCGAGCAGTACGTGTATTCAATCGATGAATCGTTTGTGTCATTTAAACACTGTGCAGCAATCCTTGATTTAAACGCCCATTGTACCCTGTTGCGCCGCGCTGTTTGGCGTGAGTGCCGCTTACCTGTGTGCGTGGGGGTTGGTGAGACATTAACCCTGGCGAAGTTGGCTAACCATGCCGCGAAACAACTGCCGCACTATAAGGGGGTATGTGTGATCGATAACGATACACTGCGGATTGAGATTTTAAAGTCAATGCCAGTTGATGAAGTTTGGGGGATTGGCCGAAAATTGTCGGTAAAACTGGGACTACTGGGCGTGCATACTGCCTATGATTTGTCACAACTGGCACCGAAAATAGCGCGACAACATTTTTCAATTGAAGTCGAACGAACGGTGCGCGAACTCAATGGCCAGATCTGTAAAACATGGGATGATACTAAAGCGGATAAGCAGCAAATTTTTTCTACCCGTAGCCTTGGCGAGCGAATAACTACCTGTGACCACTTGCACCAAGCGTTAGCTAAACATGCCGTCATAGCGGCGGCCAAGGCGCGGGAGCAAGGTTCGTTATGTAAAACGATGATCGTGTTTGCGGCAAACTCGCCGCACGATCCTCAGCCTGTGTATTTTAAGAAGGTCGTCCAGTTCGCTTGTGCGACTGATGACAGCCGTGAACTGTGTGTCGCTGTTAGCAGGGAGCTTTCAAACCTTTATCGCTCTGGGGTGCGCTATTATCGAATTGGTGTAGGCATGATTGATCTTTGCCCTAAAACGTCTGTGCAATATGACTTATTTAATGCACCTAAGAGCAATCCTAACTTAATGAAAATATTTGATAGTCTGAATAACCGCTATGGCCGTGATGTGTTGTATATTGCTGCACAGGGAAGTGATCAGCATTGGACTATGCGCCGAGATTTTCTATCGCCGCAGTACACTACACGTTGGTCCGATATTCCGATGATTAAAGCGTAATAGCTTTCCGTGAATCCCTTTGCAATGCCGTTTTACACTTATTAGGCATAGAAAATTCTTATTGTCTGCATATCCCTAAATCAAGAGGAAATACAGACTATTATCCACATTGACGCACTAACCCCCTCACAAATACATCGAGTTCTTAAAACCAGCGTGTTAATGCAACATAGCGAAGGTAAACGCTGTGCCGTGGCGCTGTCACATGCAGCGATGCGTGTGACTTAGATTGCTTTAATCAGATTATTCAACCACTGCGGATTTAACTGATGTGTGGGATTGATTGGATTTGGAAAAGAAAAGCACTAGACATATTTGGCAGATTTAACTTAAAGAGCATACTAGACATATATGACAGGCATGCCTATTGCGGAATTTCAAAAAATCGGCAACTCAAAGGGGTGGATGTTTGAAGGGATTGCAAAACGGTAGGGCAAGTTAGAGCGGCCACTATCCTGAATAGCGGCGGCTGGTGAAGCTAGGGATATGGGGGCAGTTAGAGGCTTGCCACAGAAAAATAGTAAATAATAGGAATATCGTCATGGACAATATTACAGAGATTAATGAGTCTCAAAAGTGTTTAGAGGGTGGGCAGTGGGATTGCCATAGTCTTTATAATTGTTGTGATTGTGGTGGCAACCAATGTGGCTGTGCATATTGTTTCAGTTGTCATGCTTGTTCTGTCTGTCTTGATAAGAACGATTAAAGAGGCAAGTTTTTATCTACAAACATTTACAGAGGATTTTTAATATGAGTACAGGATTGCAACGGCTTAAAGAAATTGTTACTCAAAGTTCTTTCTACCGCTCACCAAACTATTCAATTAATGCCAACTTCAAGCGCATGTTTCATCCTGCTGGTAGTTTGATATCTTACAACTCAAGAGTAGAAGTGCTCGCAGAACAAAACGAGTTAAAGCCTGATGAGGTGGTTCGTGCGCTGACACCAGAGTTTCAGCGTTCAAATGCTAGGTGGTCACAAGCCATGCAAATACAATTTGTAGAGAATCTGCTTTGCGGGTGTGAAACCAAGATCCAGTTATATGATGTTGGTGAACGCGGTGGTAAGTTAGATGACTGCTTGATACTGGACGGGCTACAACGTTTAACCGCGATCGCTGCATTCCATAATGGTGAGTTTGCCGTATTTGATGAACTTTTCTGGAATGATTTAAACGGCAACGGGATATTCCCAACGCTTAAAATATTAGTCAATATCTACACTTTTGGTTCTGACTTAGAGGCTTGCAAGTTCTATATTCAAATGAATAAAGGCATAACTCATTCTGAGCAAGATTTAAAAACCGCTTATGATTTTATTCGTAAGCATGAACCAACGAATGAATGGTAATGATGGAGTTGCTAGATCTAACATGATTTCCGTAAGTGACTTCGCCGCAGAAAATTGGGCTTTCTCGAATAATCAACAGATTTGCCCTAACATTACATCTAGCAGGGGCGAGATTACTTTGTCTTTTGTAAACGATGTTACGGTCTGTTGTGATACAAGTGAGTCGTTAGTACCCTTTGCAGAGAGATTGGGGGCTTATTTATCCGCTTTATGTAGAACGATTTTGTTATTTTTCAAGGCGTGTCGAGGAATCATGAAAAAAAATGGATTTCAAAATACTCTAAACTATGGTATTCTTTACCATAGATATTAAGGGGGTAATGTTGGATATTTATGTTACACCGGATTTCGATAAGCTTATGAAAAAGGCGAAACTGGATGATCAAGCCATAATTGAGGCAGCCAGTGAGCTAAGTAATGGGCTGCATGATGGGGATCTTGATATGGGTAAGCTGTTTAAGAAAAGAATTGCTTCTCCGAATCAAAGTAAACGAGATTCTAACCGTAGTATTGTTGCTGTACAGCAAGGTAATAAGTTTTTTTTTATTGACGGCTGGCGTAAATGCGACATCCCAAAAAAGGGCAAGGAAATTCCTGATAAATTGATGGAAATATATAAGTTACTTGGTAATACATTTCTTAGTTTCTCCGATGATAGCATTACTCAAAACATAGAAATTGGTGTGTTAAGAGAGGTTCAAAATGGTTGATGACCGCTTAGATAGAATGCATAAAATGGCTCAGCGTCTAGCAAGTAACGGAACTATGGATCTATTGACCATGCGTAAGATAGATGCCCTAGCTCTTAGTGCAAAACAGGACGAAATGACTGCTAGTAAAATTAGGCTTATAAGAAAGAGAGAAAACATTAGCCAAGGGGTTCTAGCTACCATCTTGAATATGAGTAGTGAAAGTGTCCAAAAGTGGGAGCAGGGGAAAACCAAGCCACAGGGCGCGGCCTTGCGATTACTTAATGTAATTGATAAGAAAGGTATTGAGTGCGTTCTGCCTTAACTCGTAAGTATAAATAATAAAGGCCACTCTATCAGTTAACACCTATCACTTAAGGTGTTTAGAGCGAACAGGGTAGCGAGTTTTATTGATACGAACGGTCCTTGCTTTGGGCCGTTTTCTTTTTTGGGGCAGTATGTAGCGTTTAACTCTCTCCCGCATGGCCCTTAGCTTTCTCGGGATGGAGCCGGGGGAGGCTATCGCACACCACATCAGCTCATCCTGAATATCTCTCAATGCCATCATAAAACTTATACGCAATGGCGATACCTGCGCCTCTCTCGCAATACGACTGATTTCCAGGCGAACCAAATTGTAAGCTATCAATATTCCCCAGATTTCTTGTATTACCCCCTCCAAAGACTGACTTCGTAGCAGCACTTCATCTTCGTATGCGTCTAGCGAAGTACACCTTGTAGTGGTCAAGTAAAATTGGCCACGGTTTTAGAGTCATTCCAATATAAACGTTCTGACTCATTTGGCGTTAACCCACCATTATATTGATGGGGTCTGGTCTCACTGTAATATCCAGTGATGTAATTTGTGATCTCTTTATCTGCTTCTGTAAAATTCCCATAACCACTGGCGGGTATCCACTCAGATTTCAAACTTCTAAAGAAACGCTCCATTGGTGCGTTATCCCAACAATTCCCGCGACGACT
>NZ_JAKKRH010000094.1:0-4967 GCF_025654465.1 Shewanella sp. SM101 | reverse complement strand
TAGGAGCAAGCCCTTTGCGCTCGACCTGAAGCTGCGTTACCCACTTACTGACCGTTGATTTACCTACGTTCATGGCTTTGGCTGCCGCTTCTTGTGTATAGCCCTGGTCAATGACTAATTGGGCAGTTTCGAGCTTAATCGCTGCGCTATATCGTGCACGTTTACTTTTATTCATTTTGTCACCTAAATTCGCTATGAATGAGATCATAACATTTCTTATTAGGTGGCCAAATTCAGTGTGCCACTACAAACAAAGCGTTTAAGAGGGATTCATGCCGCGTGGTATTTTTGGTATGCGGTGATTTTGGTGGTGAAAGTGGTCTGCTGAAAGTTGGTTTATGTGGCATCCCCTCATTAATGCGGCGTTACACCATAGAAAGATTAATCCGAAATCAATGAATTAGAGTAAAAAAATCTAACAAGGTTTTGTCCAAAAATGAGCCCTGAATCACTCTAGTCTAGAGTGATTAACATCATCCTGAAACCCACCTTAATCCCCATTTACGGCTATTCTTGGGCGTTTTTCCCTTAAGATTAATCAAATATCTAGAGAACTGATTCACACCGATACCCCGAAGTTGCAACCGAAATCAATATTGTTATTGGGGCCTGATATCATTAGCTAGCAGAGGATTTTAAAGTCGTTATGTAGTTTGGCCCAGTGAGCTTTTAATATCGCTTTATGCTCTTCATGCATGGGGAGTTCAGCAAGTGCCTCTGGCCAAAGAGTACGGGCTTTTTGCATGGCATCCAGTAAATGAACCTTTATCGCGGGCCATGGTATGCCTGTTCTCGTTGCCCATGCTTGGAAGGTAGTGATATCAATGGCGTACCATAGCTTTTGTTTATTCATGTTGAGAGCAATGGCGGTTTCGCCTTCTATGTAGGGTAAGGTGCTGACAATATCGTAAGCGGGCGAGAGTATCGCATTTTGGGTATCTGGGTAGATAACACTCCAATTTTTTAAGTGGGCATCGCCGTTGGCAAGCAAGATATTGGCCAGCAACCGCCTTGCCATTTGCTGCACATCTTTTAGTCCATTGTAGCTGCTCATGTATAGAGCTTTCGCTATGGCTTCGTAGTTGTATTTACCATATTTATCATGGGCATAAACTTCGAATATTTGGGCAAAGTCCTCTGCATGAATGCGGCCCGTATCACTGCGGTCAAAGCGCTTAATTGCATAAGCCGTTGGCTCATCTGGTAGTTTGATGTTAGGTAGATTATCCAATGCGTTAAGCGAGATGAGCTCAATATCAGGGATGTTCACTCCGATTATTTGTGCCAACTTCATTGCAGTGTATTCATTTTGTGGGACGTTACGATGTACTGTTGAGGGCGTCTTGATAATCCAACTATCTTGGCCTTCTTGATTGGCATTTATGTTGAATCGTTCATCGTTTCTGCTTGTCGAGAATTTCATTTGAACACCGGCAAGTGAGAACTTATTACTGGTGTGGGTGATGTCGATTAAAATAGCTTCTGTTCTTTCCCGTGGTGATAGTGCCCAGGCTGGAATATCTGCTTTTGCTATGGCTGCTGCGATTAAGCCGCCAGGAAGATTGTTCCCTGCCCATGCCAGTATGGGAAATTCGTTGTTCTCATGTACTTTTAGCTCGGCTGACATCCATTGCCGCAATGCGCCCTCGGGGAGCAAGTTGGACAGCACCGGTGATAATCTTTGTGTTCTGACTTGTATTTTATCGATGTAATGGGGGTCTAGCAGCTGGGTGAGCGTTAATGTTGGTCGAAGTGCTTTTGGCATCGCGATATATTCAGGGTCAAATTTTAGAATGTTTTTACCACCAGAATAATGGGTGAGTATCGCAATTCGTTGATGATTTAAATAAAGCGCGAGGGCCTCTACTGATTCAGCTGGTTTCATAGATTATCTTCTTTATCATCAACTGAATGTAAGACCTTATCCCAAGATGTGCCCGTCTCTGTCGTTAAGTTGTTATGCGAATGACGGTCAATTTCTGGTTCTAAAGTTGCTTGGTTAATGAGTGCTTTTACTGCACTTATGTGCTGTTTAGGAACGATCATCATTTCAAGATTTAATCCTTCCAAGACTCTCAGTAATGTCGATAAGCGAGTATCACTGCCACTTTCTATTCGTTGGTATTGTTGCTGTGACATGCCTATGTTCAACAGCATGTCTTTCTGACTTAGTGCTAGTTGTTCTCGGTTGTGCTTGAGTTCTGTGGCTAATTCGCTGAGATGCTTCATGGTGTTGGCTCGGTTATCTTTTACTCATAAACATCATATTAGTTGTTATTAGCCATTAATAACAACTAATATGATGTTTATTTGTGTGAATACAATCAATTTGTTGTTTATACGTATAGATACAACATATTAGTTGTATATGTGTCGTTGATGTCGTATTGGATTTTGTCATAGGTGAGGCGGTTGTCATGGGCTACGATATGGCCGCGCTGGAGTGTGTGATTAGTCCGGCTTGATTGTGCTAGAGAGATTAAAGAGTCGTTATTTAACACCACACTTCTGGGACAAAACCTTATTAGCCAGATTCGGATTAGCTATTTTATTAGTAACGCCTCTTTGGGCTACAAACTAATCAACTCTCGATATCACCAGTTGGAATAGGCATAACAGGGATATGAATCAGTTCTCTAGAGATCTGATTCATGCTAAGGCAAAAAAAAGCCCCGTTGAAAGGAAGAAACGGGGCGAAATGGGTCTGTTTTAAGGTCAGCATGAATCAGTCTGGTGTAGAGTGATTCACTAACTGATTTTTGGGCATTTTAGAGTTAAAGCCTTAACTCTACTATAGGTTAACGCCCGCTTAAGGTCAGGCAATGCTACTACTCACTTTCAGCATAACACTGTAATCACATAAACCTACGCATAGTAAAAACGGTCAGGTTCTAAGCCGCCGTTGCTTGTGGGATCACAAGTAAAGCCCCATGACGGAGCTCGAAAACACTAGGAATACAACAATCGCGGAGTAACGAGTATCTAAAGAAAGCAGGATTGTATTCACTAAGAGATGGATGGATCGCCGTTCATTACCCTAACCAGAAAGCAGGTTAGGCGTTCTAAATGAACTGACCTGTGCGGAGGTATGCAGGGAGTGGGCTGGAGGTTAGACACCTCCGGCTACCCGATTTGTTTAATATATTTACTATTTAATTGGAACATCTTTTTTGTCAGTAAGCCGATCCTCACCTTTTACATTTTTACTAGTTTTAGGTGTACCATCTAAATTTAAAATAGACTCTAGATCTTGATTCTTTCTTAGGGATGCGTTTAAACGATATAAAAATTCATTACCGAAACTTGATAGTTTACTGTCAACAATAGGTCTAACCTTATAACCAATAGCTGTTCCAATACAGATACCAAGAAAAGATGGCCCAAGAGCTGGAATTTGAAAAAGAAAAATAAACCACACTCCGACTTGGCCAGAAATTGTAAAAAAAATAATTAATATAATGTTACCTAATACATATATAAGCACAACATATCTAAGTTTGAGAAAGGTACTAAGAACAATAAACAATATTGTGACTACTAGAAAAAAATTAACCATAGTTTAGACCACCTCCGAGGATTGGCATTGAACATAACGTCTTAGTATTTATGCGCTGCACTGTTTGCAGGGCATAAATCGCTTGTTGGACTTGGCCGCTGCCACCTCCATGTAAATGGGTATAAATGATGCTATAGGAATTTGCTTTTTTGCGGTAGCGATTTTTTATACAGTTTGATGGGTAATTACTTGATATCGTTTCAGCTTTTTTCTCATCCTGTCACGCTTATTTTTGCTGATGAATCGCTATCTAACGACTCAATACTCCAAGGAACACACCTCCCCTCGGAGTTGCCGTGGGGCGAATAGACAAATGACACTAGTTTTGATCAAAGCACGTGAGCATGAAGCTCACGCAAAATGCCAGCGTGTTGCGCATGAAACAGACTAGGTAAGTTTGATTCAATGTAACGGTTTATCAAATCCCTCATGATCACACCTTACTCTTTGGTAGTCATTACATTATGTATCTCAAATTATCAGATAATAAATGTCTGAACTTCGAGCTGCGGCAAACTTTGGGTAGAAGTGGGTTAAAGCCATCTATCGGGTCTAATTGCATCGTGATTTGAATATTTACAGGTTAAGTTAAGACTAATCCAGTTCAATCGTGAGTTCGGTTTAACCTATTCTTAGACCACTATTTTCACCTGCAGACGTGTCACTCGATCACCTTAAGCTTCATGGCTAGTCGCTGGCTTGGTACGGCGTACTCTTTACCTGTGCTCTTTTCATCTGCAGACGCGTCACCCGATCACCTTACGCTTCATGCTCAGTCGTCGGCTTTGCCCAATCCTAATGTACATCATGAGCTATGCGCAGTTATACGCTAATGCCGGTGGTCGATAATGGCACGTACCTAAGCGTGTTGTTCCGCTTGGTCCTATGATCTAGCCGTGTGTTTACCTGCAGATGTTTTAGTCGTTCAGGCATTTACTCATGTCTGTGGGTGAAGCCGGCATAAATAGGGCTGATATAGGTGTGTTGAGCGACGATGACGAGTGAGAATAGCGCACGTTTCCTTAGCATGGATTGTTACTAATATGTTGTTCTGCGATAGAGGTATTATGCCATTGTGGTTCAATAGTTCTTTGATGCGTCCTAGATAATCCCTAGATCCCCTCAAAAAGTTGGGAGCACTCAAACCCATGCAGCAGTAGGGCTACAGGCGAGTCGTTGCATCAACCCTACAGGAGGATGCAATGACTCGCTTTTGTTGCTTTTGTGTTAACGCTTGAGGGGCGTAAAGGGTAGGGCAAAAGGTGAGTTTTTTGGTAGTTCTGGGTGAATTGATGGCGCCTAAATGGATCCTTCTATTCGGCTCACGGTTTAGGTCGTTGCCTCATCCTGCTTGGGTGCTATCCGCTCGCCGTTTTTGGTCATTAAAAGCAGGCAAAGTGGGATGATCTGC
>NZ_JAKKRH010000093.1:0-7183 GCF_025654465.1 Shewanella sp. SM101 | reverse complement strand
TCAATGATAAATTTGGAGCAGGTGATGAAAACATACAGAACAACTACTCAGTGGCAGATGCTACTTCAACAACGCGGCTCGTTTAGTGGCACTAATATCGAATTTTGCCAACACCATAATGTCTCTATCACCACTTACTATAAACAGCGCGCTTTACTGGCTGAGTATCAGCCTAATTCAACCTTGCCAGTGCAAACAACGAACCCCACATCATCACGTTTTATTCAGTTAAAACAAACCACCACTGAAGTCTGCGCGCAAACTCATCAAAATGTGGTGCAGTTTGATATCCGCACAGGCCAGTTAATGTTTCCTGCCAATTTAGCAACGAACGATATCGTTGCCATCATTAAAGGGCTGATGGCATGAAGATGTTTGTTGATGTGCCCACCGTTTATTTATGTGCGGATGTGGTCGATTTTCGTAAATCGATTAATGGATTAGCCGCCTTAGTGGAAGCAGAGCTTGAACTACCGGTGCTCAGTGGTGCGCTATTTGTGTTTCGTAATAAAGGGCGCGACAAACTCAAACTGCTGTACTGGGATAACACCGGGTTTGCCCTGTGGTATAAGCGATTAGATAAACATAAGTTCAAATGGCCTAAACTCATGTCACCCACCATGACATTAACCGAGCAACAATTACGCTGGTTATTAGCGGGTTATGATGTGATTGGCCACAGCAAAATTGATGTCGCAGGTAAGCAAGTGCTTTAATTATTCAAAAGAGTTGGCGATCGATTGATGATCATCAAAAGACGTTCAGTTAGCACTGGAAAGCCTTTTGTTATGCCTTAAAATAGGCTTCATGAAAAATGAACTCGCCCTTAAACAGCGCATCGCTGAGCTGGAAAAACTGCTCGAAAATGAGCGGCAATTATCTTTACAGAAAGATGCACAAATCGCTGCGTTAGAAGAACGCTGGCGCCTGGCTCAACAAAAACAATTCGGCAAAAGTGCTGAAGGCTTTGTGGGGCAAGGCGAGTTATTCAATGAAGTGGAAGAGATTATTGAAGCCATTGAGGAAGAGCAGCAATCCATTAGTTATACCCGTAAAAAACCGGTGCGTAAGCCACTGCCAAAAGACTTACCCCGTGAACAAGTTATCCACGATATAGAAGATAAAACCTGTGATTGCTGTGGCGGTGAGCTACATAAAATGGGTGAAGATAAGTCAGAAAAGCTTGAGTTTATTCCCGCTCAAATCAAAGTGATTGAGCACATTCGGCCTAAGTACGCTTGCCGTCACTGTGATAAATCCTCGATTCAAACACAGATAAAGCAAGCCTCAATGCCTGCCATGCCCATCAACAAAGGCATTGCAACAAGCAGTTTGCTCAGTCAGCTTATCACCAGTAAATACCAATATGGGTTACCGCTTTATCGCCAGGAAGCCATGTTCAAGCAATACGGTATTGAGCTCAGTCGCCAGACCATGAGCAGCTGGATAGACAAATCCGCCGCACTCTTCGCGCCACTAGTTGAGCGACTTAAAGCCGAGCTGTTAAAGCAGCCCACGCTGTTTGCCGATGAAACGCCATTAAAGGTGGTGAAATCCGATAAAGTGAACAGCTACATGTGGGTGTATTGTTCAGGTCGAGATTCACCAGACCCGAATAATCCTATCCCTAATATCGTGCTTTACGACTTCCACAATAGTCGCGCGGCCGCCTGCGTGGTTAATTATCTTGATGGATATCAAGGGTATTTACACGTGGATGGTTATCAGGCCTATGCCAAAACAGAGGCAACCTTAATCGGCTGTTGGGCTCATGCTCGTCGTAAATTTATCGACGCGAAAAAGCTACAAGGGAAAAATAAAACCGGCAAAGCGGATGTGGTATTGAGCCTTATCCAAAAACTGTACGGCGTTGAGTCACGCGTTAAAGATAAAAGCAATAGAGCTGAACGTGCAGTAAAACCGTTTGTGATAGGCCGAAAAAATTGGTTATTTAGCCAAACGGCTAACGGTGCACATGCCAGTGCCGCCCTTTACAGTATTGTGGAAACCGCCAAAATAAATGGTCTAATCCCATTTGATTACATCATGGTTTGCCTTGATGAACTGTGTAAACCAGAACCCAATATCGATAGCTTGTTACCCTGGAATTTTAAACAGTAGGTGTGGTTCGCTAGACGGTTACTTTATGAGCTTGGTTATGAACGTAATAAATTGGTTCAGCTTGGGTCTGAAGAGCCAGCCCATCAAACATTAGCGGGTGTGCATAGAGTCGCATCACTATTGAAAAGGTGGATATTAGGAACTCATCAAGGTTCGGTGGGGCATGAACATTTAGATAGTTATCTCGACGAATATGCCTTTCGTTTTAATCGTCGAGCTTCTCATTCACGTGGTCTACTATTTTATAGATTACTTGAACAAGCGGTGGTTACACCACCCGTTAGCTATGAAAATATCAAAGAGCGCTAAACACAACATGTAGTGGGTAGTGGAGCTAACAGGATACCCCTTATATAATAACAGTGCACGTTGAAATTTATTCCTATTAAAGCTCATGCAGGTCTCGTTGGTTTTGAGTCTCCTGCAACTGAGTACACACAACTTGGACTTGATTTAGACCAACAATCACTGTTGAAGCGGCATTGAACGTGGAAATGGATGAGCATTTGGGGTATGAAAAATCCCGTGTAAGTAATAGCCGCAATGGTAAAACCAGCAAGTAAGGATTAAACGAACTCAAGAAAGAATTCATGTTCAGGTATAGGCTTGCTATATAAATACCCTTGTATAGCGTCGCAACCTAAAACGGACAAAAATACTTTTTGCTCTTGACTCTCTACACCTTCTGCGACTGTTTTTAGTTGTAAACTATTTGCTAACGCTACAATACTAGATACTATTGCTGAATCATCCTCTTTCCTTGGCAGGCCATCAATAAAGCTTTTATCAATTTTCAATGTATCAACGGGGAGTTTCTTTAAATAGCTTAGTGAAGAGTAGCCAGTGCCAAAGTCATCAATTGAAATAGCAACGCCTATGCTCTTTAATTTCAGTAATGTTTTAATAGTTGTTTCAATATCTTCCATCAGTAAGCTTTCTGTTATTTCTAATTCAATTTGATTTCCTTCAATTCCGGCTTTTTTGATTGATTCATTTATATCATCAACAAAAAATTCTGATTTAAGTTGTGCGGCAGATACATTGATTGATACTGTAATTGGCAGTGTTGAATGGTGTTGCCAGTTTTTTGCAAACTGGCAAGCCTTATCTAGTACAAATTTACCTAAGGGTATAATAAGACCTGATTTTTCGGCTAAAGGAATGAACTCAATAGGAGAAACTCTGCCTAATTTGGGATGATCCCACCGTATTAGTGCCTCACACCCAGCTAAGCTGCTGTTCTTTAAACTTTGCTTTGCCTGATAGTAAACCTGAAAATCATTATTTTGCAAACTTGTACGCATATCTGAAACGAGTTTGAGTTGATTTATTCTTTTTTCTTCAATCTCTGAGTTATAGACTTCGTAATTGTTTTTTCCTTTCCCTTTGACTTGATACATTGCTTGGTCAGCAGATCTTAATAATTCGTTAAAACTTTTTCCATGCAAAGGAAAAACAGCGACACCAATACTTGCTGTGATATCGACAACACAATTGGTATAAGATTTTCTTATTTGTAATAGTGAAGTTATTTGCTCACAAAGCAATTGATTTTTTTTGTCTGTTACTGAATTGTAATCATAGAAGTCAGATATGGCTATAAACTCATCACCTCCAAGTCTAGCCAAATATGTGTTTTTGGGGAGGTTGTTGGATAATATTACAGCAATTTCATTTAAAAATTCGTCACCTATCAAGTGACCTTGCGTATCATTAATGTTTTTGAAGTTATCTAAATCAATATACAAAACAGAAAAATTTTTATTATTCAATTGCGCTATGGCTATTTTATCTTCTAGTTTTTTACGACATAAAACGCGATTAGGTAACTGGGTAAGCTCATCAAAATGTGCAAGTTGCGTAATTTTTCCTTCTTTTTCAATTAGTTGTGTGACATCTAATACCGCCCCTAGCATACGAACAGGCATGGAGTTTTTATCGCGAATGACATGGCCTTTTTCTAGTACATGTCTTACTTCGCCACTAGGCTGAACGACGCGATGCATTATTTCGTAGGGGACATCATCAGAAATTGCTGTATTAACAGCATCAATAACTGATTGCCTATCATCAGGGTGTATACAGCTAAGAAATGCCTTATATGTTGCGTCAAATTCTTGCGGTGTTAATCCAAATATTCGGTATATTTCATCGGTCCAAACTAGTGTTTCGTTGGTAATATCCCAATCCCAAGTTCCTACATGTGCTAATGATTGTGAAAACTCTAATCGTTCCTGCATTTTATAAAGTGCGGTGATTACCAACTCTTTTTTGGTTAACGTTCGCATTGAACAGACAGTGTAAGTATTTCCTGATTCTTTGTAATGATTAAGCTCTATAGATACAGGTATTTCTTTCTTATTTTTGTCGAGCGCCCATAATCCGGCAACCGTTCCCATCGAGCGTTCAGTTGGGTGACTAATAAATGAGTTGCGAATAGGTACGTGCTTTTCTCGATAACGTTTAGGTATCAAACACTCTACGGTTTTACCAACTAACTCTGCTGGTTGATAACCTAATAGTTTTGTTACCGAATCGTTAACCCACGTGATTTCACCTTTATTATCTACAACGATTATAGTGTCGGGTATTAAATGTAATAAATCAGGATAAAACGGAGACATAAAAATTCCTAAGAAAAATTAAATACACACTTATTATGCAGTTATTGTTGATTGCAGTGAGTGATAGACTTTTTCTGGCAATGTAACCAACCGCATAGGGCAAGCGGCGCAAGCACATGCTAACCAAGTGAGGTGCGCAATACACGCCGTGTCCACTTCATGTGCTCTTCTACCGCGGCATCAAGTTTGGTAATGAAGTTATTCAACTTTTGCGATGAGATTTGGTCGGATCCATAAAAAAATGATGCTCAGATAATGTCTGCGCTACTACGTAGTAGGCTGCCATAATAACCTAACCTCTAAATTGTTCAATTAGACTTTTCTGTACCCGCAATTGCTCTAATAAGCTCGCGGCCAGTCGTGACACCGTTATTCCATTCTCTTCGCTCACCACGGCCAGGTCATTAACTCTAACAATATTTTTACTCACCAGCTCTGTTACCACAGATTGTTCTTCAATTGCTGCTGAAATTTGTGTATTCATATCTGATACTTTGCTTACTTCGGTGTGTATGTTACGCAACGATTCCCCTGTTTTCTCAGACAAAATCACACAATTTTCAGACAGTTTTTTACCTACTTTCATTGCACTCTCTGCATTATTTGATTCCAGTTGAAGTTGTGCAAGCAGGGTATTAATCTCTTTTGTAGACTGCTGTGTTCGCTTTGCAAGGGTTCTTACTTCATCAGCAACAACCGCAAATCCCCGTCCCTGCTCTCCTGCTCGTGCCGCTTCAATGGCAGCATTCAAAGCAAGTAAATTGGTTTGGTCGGCTATACCGCTAATCTCAGACAATACCCTACCAATCGAGTTACACCCTTCAGTCAGGCGGGTAACCACCTTATCAACTTCTGCAAGTTGACTAGATAACTCATTTATAGCCCTTACAGTTGAATCAACAACTTGCTGACCTGCTTCAGATATGTTTCTTCCTTCATCAGAAGCCTGTGCGGCCACAGATACCGTTTTAGCCAAATCTTGTACGGTAGCCGCCATTTGGTTAATTGCAGTCGCAATATGTGCCGTTTCGGCATTTTGCTCAGCCAAATATTTTGCCACCATGTCACTGGCACTATTGGTCTCGTTCGCGGCGTCCGTAATGTTTATTGATACATCATTCACCCGCCCAACTATGGCGTTTATCTCTGCCTTACGCATTTTTAAGGCCAGGTGAATATTGCCTACCACATCGTTATGGCCCGTATATATGTAACTCATTAAAGGGTTGTCAAACACAGCTTTTGCATCATCGAGCAATCTGCGGTACTTGCTTCGCCAGGTTGTAAAGAATATTGCGGAAATGAGAGTCACAATTAATAAGGGAATGCTCAGCAGCCAGGGGATATTTGTAAAAATCATCATCGCAACAAAAGCCAAACACAAAAAAAACAACAGGCCTTGTATGATTGCGGTTGCATCGATACTGGCTCTTAAAGCCCGCGGCGTTTCACCTTTGTTTAATTTAGCGTATATGGCAGTGGCATTGTCCTTCACTTGATTATCGAGCTTGGTTCTTACCGACTGATACTCTTGTATTTTGCCATGACTATCTTTAATGGGTGTGACATAGGCATTAACCCAATAATAATCACCATTTTTACAGCGATTCTTTACTGGCCCCATCCATGATTTACCCTGCTGAACAAAACTCCATAAATCTTTAAACGCCTGTTTTGGCATATCCGGATGTCGGACAAGATTATGTGGGTTGCCTTTCAATTCATCCAGGGTAAATCCGGCAATTTTGCAAAATTCGGGGTTTGCGTAGGTTATTTTACTGTCTAACTCTGTAGTGGATAATAATATATCCGCGCTGCCAAAATTAACTTCATTACCCGAATGATTTCTAGTCATAAAATTACTAATCCATTGATATATATATATATTATTTATTTATTTATTTATAATATGCCGAATATTACGTAAGTCAAATAAAACTTTAGTATAGAATCCGTCCAACACATAAAGCAGCAATTAACCCGACGAGAGTTGGTTGAGCCAGGATTAAATTGTTACTTGGCGTTATATTTAGAGCGTTCTAAAAAACAGCCCATATACCGCTTTTCCGCCATCTTATTAGAAACACCACGCTATACTTTTAGAGTTCCGGAACTGCATAAACCTCTATTTTTAACTTCGGTTATAAAAGGGGCGATTGCCATGTAACTGTTCAAATCAGTTGTAGAAAGGTAACCGTCTAGCGAACCACACCTACTGTTTAAAATTCCAGGGTAACAAGCTATCGATATTGGGTTCTGGTTTACACAGTTCATCAAGGCAAACCATGATGTAATCAAATGGGATTAGACCATTTATTTTGGCGGTTTCCACAATACTGTAAAGGGCGGCACTGGCATGTGCACCGTTAGCCGTTTGGCTAAATAACCAATTTTTTCGGCCTATCACAAACGGTTTTACTGCACGTTCAGCTCTATTG
>NZ_JAKKRH010000092.1:0-5330 GCF_025654465.1 Shewanella sp. SM101 | reverse complement strand
TCAATAAAGACCCATTCTATATCAGCAAGGTTGGCTAAGGCCTTGAATAAATGTGCTAGAACGCCTTTCTTAGACCATAAATGAAACCGTCTAAAGACCGTGCTCCAATGACCGAACTCTTTAGGTAAATCTCGCCAAGGGATACCTGTTCTAAGGCGGTAAAGAATACCTTCGAATGTTTGTCTATGTTCAGGTTTGTCATAAACACGGCCTGTGCTTTTCATTAAATGAAATAGCTTTTCCCAGCGTKCATCGGTTAGCATAAGTCTTGGCATGGCTTGAGGTTATGGTTACTTTTGGCGAAGCAAATTATAACGTCTTGCCATGCTGTCTAAAAATCACTCTCGAAAGATCAACAGGCCCTAATACCAATCACATTATTTTAAACAACGGGATACGAAACTTCGTCAGCCGTAGCGGGTGATTACAGTTGGATCTCTCCCATAAAAAAACCGCTGCGAGCCTAGAGGCCGACAGCGGTTTTTAAGGTAAGTTAAGAATTACTTCTTAGCTTCAGCAGCCTTACGTTCTTTAACTTGAGCAACAACTTTCTCAGCTACGCTAGCTGGACATTGGCTGTAGTGTGAGAACTCCATAGAGAACTGACCACGACCAGAAGTCATTGTACGTAAAGTACCGATATAACCGAACATTTCTGATAACGGTACGTCAGCTTTAACGCGAACACCTGTTACACCAGCAACTTGGTCTTTGATCATGCCGCGACGACGGTTTAAGTCACCGATCACATCACCCACGTTGTCATCAGGGCTGAACACGTCAACTTTCATGATTGGCTCAAGAAGTTGTGGTTTAGCTTTAGCGATAGACTGACGGAAAGCGCCTTTAGCAGCGATTTCGAACGCGATTGCTGATGAGTCAACTGCGTGGAATGCACCGTCAGTTAATTCGAACTCAACGTCTAACACTGGGAAGCCAGCGATAGTACCTGTGTTCATCATGCTCGCGAAACCTTTCTCAACTGCTGGCCAGAATTCCTTCGGAACGCTACCACCAACAACTGAAGATTTGAACACGAAACCAGTGTTTGGCTCACCTGGGCGGATGATATATTCGATCTTACCGAATTGACCAGAACCACCTGATTGTTTCTTGTGAGTGTATTGATCTTCAACCATTTGAGTAATGGTTTCACGGTAAGCAACTTGTGGCTCACCTACGATCAATTCAACACCATAAGTACGCTTCAGAATGTCTACTTTGATATCTAAGTGAAGTTCGCCCATACCTTTAAGGATGGTTTCACCTGAATCTTCGTCAGTTTCTACGCGGAATGATGGATCTTCAGCGATCATCTTACCGATTGCGATACCCATTTTCTCAGAACCGCCTTTATCTTTTGGCGCTACTGCGATAGAGATAACTGGCTCTGGGAACACCATAGCTTCTAAGGTAACTGGGTGTTTCACGTCACATAAAGTGTGACCAGTTTGAACGTTCTTCATACCCACGATAGCGATAATGTCGCCAGCTTGAGCAGATTCAATTTCAATACGGTCATCAGCTAGCATTTCACACATACGGCCGATACGTTCAGTCTTGCCAGTCGCGCTGTTCAGGATGGTATCACCCTTCTTCAGACGGCCTGAGTAGATACGTACGAAAGTCAGGGCACCGAAACGGTCATCCATGATTTTGAACGCTAACGCTTTTAATGGCTCATCAGCAGAAACGATAGCGAATTCGCCAGTTTCGTTGCCTTCTTCGTCAGTTAGTGGCTGTGGTTCAACTTCGTCTGGTGCTGGTAAATAATCAACAACAGCATCAAGAACCAGTTGCATACCTTTGTTCTTGAACGCAGAACCACAGTATGTTGGGAAGAAAGCCATAGTACGAGTACCTTTGCGGATACAACGCTTGATATCTTCGATAGATGGCTCTTCGCCTTCCATGTACGCTTCCATCACAGCATCGTCTTGCTCAACGGCAGTTTCGATCAGCATTTCACGGTATTCTTCAACCATGTCAACCATGTCAGCAGGTACATCTTGGATATTAAAGTTTTCTGGTAAACCAGACTCATCCCACACGTATGCTTTACGAGATAACAGATCAACAACACCAGTGAATTCGTCTTCAACACCGATTGGCAGAACCATAACCAGTGGAGTAGCAGCTAATACGTCTTTAGTTTGCTTAACTACGCGTAAGAAGTCAGCACCCATACGGTCTAACTTGTTTACGAAGATAATACGCGCAACTTCAGATTCGTTCGCATAGCGCCAGTTAGTTTCTGATTGAGGCTCAACACCGCCTGAACCACAGAATACACCGATACCGCCATCAAGCACTTTCAGAGAACGATAAACTTCAACGGTGAAGTCAACGTGTCCTGGAGTGTCGATAACGTTGAAACGGTGATCTCTCCAGAAGCAACTTACAGCAGCAGACTGAATAGTAATACCGCGCTCAGCTTCCTGTACCATGAAGTCAGTGGTAGATTCGCCATCGTGAGTCTCACCGGCTTTATGGATTCTTCCTGTTAACTTAAGGATACGCTCGGTGGTCGTGGTTTTACCCGCGTCAACGTGAGCGAAGATACCAATGTTTCTGTATTTGGATAATTCGGTCATGATTCAACTTTAATGAGTAGTTTAAGAAGTAGACGGAGTATGCGACAAATACCGACACACCGCACATCAGATTATTTTAGGCGCATATTGTAAATTGGAACCCAGCTACACGCAAATGGATAGCGCACTTTTTCACGATAAAGTCGCGTAATAATTTAAGGAAATCGCCATAAATACGAACTAAAACAGATAAGTAAAACACTTTAGCTTATTTTTCACTCAATCAATAAAAAACCTTAAATAAACCTCATTTTAATGGGATAAAGCGATTTTCAAGGGATTTCTATCATATCGTCAGTACAAACATCATACATTAACCTGCAAGCATGGATGCTAGAACAATCATGTTATACCTATCTCCAAAATAGAGATGACATCCGCGACTCACTTCAATCGCAGTCTTTTAGCCAAATAACCACAAATCAGTCTTGAGTAAACCCTTACGTGTCGATGCACATTTGATTACGCCCTTGTGCTTTAGCACGATAAAGGGCTCGATCTGCACGCTCAAAACACAATTGTATAGGTTCGTTTTCTGCGAGCTTAGCGACACCAAAACTACAAGTTAAGTGAACATTGTCAGTAAATTGATAATTGTTAATCCTCTGCGCAATCCGCACACACAAGCTTTCAACTAATGGCAATGATGACTGTTGGCAGAGGATAACAAATTCTTCGCCACCCCAACGTGCAACCACATCAGAATCACGCACACAGTGCTGTAATACCTGTGACACTTGCTCAAGAATGCGATCGCCGACGTTATGCCCTAGCGTGTCATTAATCTCTTTAAAGTAGTCGATATCAATCATTACAAGGCACATGCCTGCCCCAGCAGATTTATCATGCTGCTCGTTATTAATAAAAAAGCGATTAAAGTAATGTCGGTTATACAATTTAGTTAAGGGGTCGTGGGTAGATAAAAATTCGAGTTCGGCATTTGACGCTTCAAGCTGTTCGCGTAAAGTTTCCAACTGCTTATTCTTATCGGTTAATCTTCGATTATATTGACTCATAAAGTAAGTTCTTGCCCCCAACATTAGGAGCAACAGACACGTCGCACAGATAATTTGATACACAAGCGAATAGTTAGTCTCATCTATCACAGTCACATTATTCCACTTCTGATAAATCGTGATCCGCTCTTGCTCACTCACAGTGTTTAAGGCTTTATTTATCACAGGTAGCAAGGACTCTTGACCATAAGCGACCCCCATCCGTAACTCATCTTCCGGCCCGCCCCAACCCGCAATTTTTAAATGTTCAAATCCCATTTGTTGAATGTAAGCGTTAACCGAAAACATTGACCCAACAAACAGATCTGCACGTTTATCCAGAACCGACTGCAATCCCGCAGGTTCACTGGCAACAGTAAGTATTTCTATCTGAGGATAATAATGCTGAATATACTCGGCTAAACGATAACCTTTGGGCACGGCTAAAATACGCGTATTGATATTCTCCAATCCTTGCAGAAAAGGCTGTTCTTTAAGTGAAACAAGCACATTGGGTGAGCGGAAATAGACATCACTGAAGTGCAGATAAGTCTCGCGTATTAGCGTTTTATTCAACATAGGGGTTAAATCGCACTGACCACTTTGCAAAAAAGATAAAGTTTCGGTCCAAGAAGATGTCGGCACTAGCTGAAACTTAAGGGAAGAATGTGACTCAACATGACGAATATAATCCGATGAAATCCCCAGATGTTTACCTTCTCGTATTCCTTCATAGGGCAGCCAATCAGGATCAACGCAATAACGGACTATCACAGCAGACTTGACTCTAACATCTTGATCCGCAAGTTTAGTACTAGACACCATGAAACGATCAGCATTCACCAGTAATGGCATACACAGCAATAGCGACAATAACCTCAATAAGCCACGCAATTCCATTGAAATTTCAACCTAAAAGCTGATGCTAGATGGGGAATGTAAAAAAAGTGTATACGTGAAAACCACACAATACCAATTCCCATCATTGCTTATACGAAACGCTCGTTTGTCCATTGTGTCTTAACGCCTTCGTACATCAGCAAAACTTATCTTCATAAGGTGATCAGTTGATGGAAAAGAACGTTGCTAAGTTCACTCAGTCCTAATTTCACTCCGTCTGAATTTGGTATCACATTTAAAAAAGCCAATATTTATCGCTTGTTTCATCATCAGGGCTATCCTAAATAACCACCCTTACTCGCCATCCAAAGCCATCATAGCGCCTTTGCAAACTGCGCTTATAGGAGCCTTAACTTCTACTGCTACGTTCTTTGGCCGCTATACCGCGATCATGATGGACTGTGCGGGTGGCATCAAACAAAGATGGCAGAAGATTTTTTAATCTGAGATAAAGCTGCCGCCTTATTCTCCGGAACTGAATCTGATAGAACAGTTGTAGCGGATATTAATAGAATTGATGTAAAGCCAAATGGTGCACATTATTCGTATCGTGGAAGGTAAAAAAGGGATTATCGAGAGAAAAATAGGAGGGAAACTGACTAATACCAATTACATTAATTAACTGGTCAAAATTGTCCACGGTCTAGTACACAATTCTATCACTCTTGCTTTCTTCTCAATGAAGGTATTCCATGCGATAGAGCACTGTTCGACAATATCGTCATAACCACTAAAACAACGATTGGCCAACACATTTTGACGCAGCCATTGCCATACCTGCTCTATTGGATTCAACTCCGGTGAATAAGGTGGCAACTTGAGAAGCGTCAGATTATCAAAG
>NZ_JAKKRH010000091.1:0-5390 GCF_025654465.1 Shewanella sp. SM101 | reverse complement strand
AAACAAAAAAGGAAGCCGAAGCTTCCTTTTCAAACTAATTTCTATCGCAATTAAGCGATGATTTTAGCTACTACACCAGCACCAACTGTACGACCACCTTCACGGATTGCGAAGCGTAAACCTTCGTCCATCGCGATTGGGCAAATCAGAGTCACTACCATTTTGATGTTGTCGCCAGGCATTACCATCTCTACGCCTTCTGGCAGTTCGATAGTACCGGTTACGTCAGTTGTACGGAAGTAGAACTGTGGACGGTAGCCTTTGAAGAATGGAGTRTGACGTCCGCCTTCTTCTTTTGACAGAACRTAAACTTCTGATTCAAAAGTCGTGTGTGGGTTGATTGAACCTGGTTTAGCCAATACTTGACCACGTTCTACGTCATCACGCTTAGTACCACGTAATAACACACCACAGTTCTCRCCTGCACGACCTTCGTCAAGCAGTTTACGGAACATTTCTACACCAGTACACGTTGTTTTAGTCGTTGTGCGAACACCAACGATTTCAACTTCGTCACCCACTTTAACAATACCACGCTCAACACGACCAGTAACTACTGTACCACGGCCTGAAATTGAGAATACGTCTTCGATTGGCAGTAGGAACGGCTTATCGATRTCACGTTGTGGTTCTGGAATGTAAGAATCCAGTGCTGCGGCTAATTCAAGGATCTTAGCTTCCCACTCTGGTTGACCTTCTAGGGCCTTCAGAGCTGAACCTTGGATTACTGGTAAATCATCACCTGGGAAATCGTATTCTGACAGAAGTTCACGCACTTCCATTTCAACCAATTCCAGTAACTCTTCGTCATCTACCATGTCACATTTGTTCATGAACACGATGATGAAAGGTACGCCAACCTGACGAGAAAGCAGGATGTGCTCACGAGTCTGTGGCATTGGACCGTCTGTAGARGCAACTACTAGAATCGCGCCGTCCATCTGTGCAGCACCAGTGATCATGTTTTTAACATAGTCAGCGTGGCCTGGGCAGTCTACGTGTGCGTAGTGACGTGAAGGCGTGTCATATTCGATGTGAGAGGTATTGATCGTAATACCGCGCTCACGCTCTTCTGGAGCGTTATCGATTTGAGAGAAGTCTTTAGCTTCGCCACCGTAGGTCTTAGCCAGTACGTGAGAGATAGCTGCAGTCAGTGTGGTTTTACCATGGTCAACGTGACCAATGGTGCCCACGTTTACATGGGGCTTAATACGTTCAAATTTAGCTTTAGCCATGGTAATGCCTCAGTCCAAGATTCTTGGTGATGAAAACTAACATATAGAAAAAATCCGATGCATTAAAATGACATCGAACCGATTATGTTTAGGTGTAGGAGCTAAATTTAGAGAGGCTGGTGCTGATAGGCAGATTCGAACTGCCGACCTCACCCTTACCAAGGGTGTGCTCTACCAACTGAGCCATATCAGCAACTAATTTGGAGCGGACAGCGGGAATCGAACCCGCGTTATCAGCTTGGAAGGCTGGAGTAATACCATTATACGATGTCCGCGCAACCTAACTAAGGCTACCTAACTACCTAGAAAAAAGTGGTGGAGGGAGAAGGATTCGAACCTTCGAAGGCTGAGCCGTCAGATTTACAGTCTGATCCCTTTGGCCACTCGGGAACCCCTCCACATAAAATGGTGCCGGCACCAAGAGTCGAACTCGGGACCTACTGATTACAAGTCAGTTGCTCTACCAACTGAGCTATGCCGGCATTATCATTTCGGAACGGGATATTAGGTAAATGCGCTCCCAAGTGCAAGTAAAAAACGCCTATTTACGTAAAAAAAGCGCTTGAACGGTGTTTTTTTACACGTTATCCAACTTTGACGGCCAATTAAACAGCGAATACATCAAACGGTAACGGAAACACGACTGCAATCACCCATTTAGTATTGTTCCAAATAATCTCATAGTGTACTGTGCCTTTCCTAAGCTGAGGAAAGCCAATGACTTCTAAAAATTCAATTCAAAAAGCACTCTATCTCGCCTTCGAGCGCCTGCAATGGTCTGAGTTACGAGATTCAGTGCCGTTGACACTGAGTGAGCAAGACTTGGAGAACCTTAGAGGCATAAATGAAAAGATTTCCTTATCGGAAGTGACCGATATTTATCTTCCCCTTAGCCGGCTACTGAATTTGATCGTTAAAGCTAAGCAACAACGAGGCTTAGTGGTTGATGAATTCCTCGGTCAAAAACCATCAAAAAGTCCTTATATCATTAGTATTGCTGGTAGTGTCGCCGTCGGGAAAAGCACCACAGCACGTATTTTGCAAGCTTTACTACGACACTGGCCTGAACACCCAAAAGTTGATTTGGTGACAACAGATGGTTTTTTGTATCCTCTGGCGGACTTAAAACGTAAAGGACTATTACAGCGTAAGGGATTTCCAGAAAGTTACGATATGAAAATGCTGGTTGAGTTTATCTCCGCCGTGAAATCCGGTCAGCCACATGTGAAAGCCCCTATCTATTCGCACGTCACCTATGACCGCGTTAAGAATCAGCATCAAACCGTTTCTCAGCCAGACATCTTAATTTTAGAAGGCTTGAATGTATTGCAGACTGGACTCGACTCCCCCGTTGATACCCGTCGTCCTTTCGTCTCCGATTTTGTCGACTTTTCTATTTATGTCGATGCAGAAGAACCCTTGCTAAAACAATGGTATAAAGAACGATTTTTGCAGTTCCGCTCTGGTGCATTCAGTGACAAAAAATCTTATTTTCATCACTATTCGACGCTAACGGATGATGAGGCCAATACGATTGCCGCCAATATTTGGGACACAATCAATGGCCCAAACCTACAACTTAACATTCAACCGACCCGTGAGAGAGCCCATTTGATCCTGCAGAAAGGTCAGGATCATTTGATGTCCCACGTGCTGATGCGCAAATAGCCTTATGTAAAATTGACTCTTGGGTACTTAGCGTGCCCTTAAGCTAATTTCACCGCCGATAAATGCTTGAACACCGTCGGCGGTTTCGAGCAATACTGCACCTTGCTCATCAACGCCTCGACAAATTCCTTCGACAGACTTTTCCCCCATAAGCAAACGTATTTCACGACCATAAAATAAGTCTGCGGCTTGCCAACGAGTCTTGAATGCAGCTAATCCTTCACGCTCAAATAGCTGAATATCACGCTTAAGCTGCTTCTGTAATGCAATAACAAGCGCCGTCTTGTCAGGCATATCGACCAACTCTGACAAATCACTCCAAGGCTGATCGATACCTTTACCTTGCTCCTCGGACATAGCCATATTCACACCAACACCTATGATAAGCTGGCACAGGCTATCAGCCTGCCCCGACATCTCAATCAAGATCCCGGCAAGCTTCTTGTTATCCAAATAGATGTCATTGGGCCACTTAACACCAATATTCTCGACGCCAAAAGATTTAAGCACTTCAACCAATGTACAGGCCACCACTAAACTTAATCCCATTGCCTGCGCCATTCCCTGCGGGAAAGTCCAAAACAGCGAGAAATATAAGTGATGCCCATAGGGCGACACCCAAGTTCGGCCTCGACGACCACGACCTGCGGATTGATACTCTGCCACACACACATCACCATTCTTCAATTCAGTAGTATGGTCCAGCATAAAGCCGTTAGTGCTTGCTATCTCATCAAAGTAAAAGCAACGGTTATCAATTGATTGCACTAAACGTGAAGCATCAATCAAAGAAATAGGATTCGCTAACTTATAGCCGCGACCTTTGACGCTATAAATTGCCACACCATAGGTTTCTAGCGCATCGATGTGCTTATTCACTGCGGCACGCGAAATCCCAAGTTCAGTGGCTAACTGCTCGCCAGAAACAAATTGCCCGCTAGATAATAAAGCTAATATCTGGCGTTTTCTTCCCCAATGATCAGACATGCAAATCTCCTTCGCCATTAGCCCCGATGATTCTAGGCTCGGCTTCTAGCACAACACCAAATTTATCCTGTACTTGCGCAATAACATGCAGCGCTAGGCGGCAAATATCATGCCCCGTTGCTCCGCCTCGATTCACTAACACTAAGGCTTGCTTGTCATGCACTGCCACATTGCCGAGCACAAAACCTTTCAGTCCCGCTTGCTCAATCAACCAGCCTGCAGCCAATTTCACTGTTGCATCCGCTTGTGCGTAGCCCACTATCGTCGGAAAACGCTGTGCTAAATCTAGATAACAGGCTGCGCTTACAATGGGGTTTTTAAAGAAACTGCCTGCATTGCCGAGCACAGCGGGATCAGGAAGCTTTTCACTTCGTACTTGGCATACACGCTCAAAAATCTCATGCGCTGTAACGGTTGCAGGATCAAACGATTGCAATGGACCATAGGCCAAACGCGGTTGCCAACGTTTAGCTAAGCGCAGCCCAACAGCTGTGATTACAGCGAGATTGCGCAATTTGTCTTTGAAAATAGACTCACGGTAAGCAAATTGACACTCAGCTGTGCTGATGCGTACAAACTCACCTGAGGGTAAATCAAGATACTCAACCCAATCACACACATCACATAGTTCAACACCATAAGCGCCAATATTCTGAATAGGTGCGGCACCAACCGTCCCAGGAATTAACGCCATATTCTCCAGCCCAAACATGCCATGCTCAAGCGTAAACTGAATTAACTCGTGCCAATTCTCACCCGCCTCAACTTCGAGATAAAACGCTTCTGTGTCTTCAGATACTTTTATCCCTTTCGATAAAATCCTGACAACTGTGCCGTTAAAGTCCTCCGTAAAGACCAGATTGCTACCACCACCAAGCACCAACATAGGCAATTGTTGTTGCCATAGTGACAGACATATCGCCTTAACAGCTTCTTTTGAGTGCGCCTCAACAAGATCCGCGCAAGACTGGGCCAAACCAAAGGAATTAAATGATTGAAGGCTATGAAATAGAGACATGTGTTTGTTCAATGACGACAAAAACGTATTGTAACTGCTAAAAGCGAGGATTGCAGCTCATGCTAGAGAAGATGGCAGGATGAAGAACAGAGAGAAAAGCAGGAAAATCACTCCAATTAACAAATTATAGACGCAAAAAAGCCAGCTTATTCAGCTGGCTTCGTTACATCTCAATGAGATAATTAGGCGCTTGGCGATGACCTACTCTCACATGGGGGTGAAATCATCGCGCTATAATACCAATTACATTAATTAACTGGTCAAAATTGTCCACGGTCTAGTACACAATTCTATCACTCTTGCTTTCTTCTCAATGAAGGTATTCCATGCGATAGAGCACTGTTCGACAATATCGTCATAACCACTAAAACAACGATTGGCCAACACATTTTGACGCAGCCATTGCCATACCTGCTCTATTGGATTCAACTCCGGTGAATAAGGTGGCAACTTGAGAAGCGTCAGATTATCAAAGTCATCGG
>NZ_JAKKRH010000010.1:0-134586 GCF_025654465.1 Shewanella sp. SM101 | reverse complement strand
CTGGGGCTGAAGTCGGTCCCAAGGGTATGGCTGTTCGCCATTTAAAGTGGTACGCGAGCTGGGTTCAGAACGTCGTGAGACAGTTCGGTCCCTATCTGCCGTGGGCGTTGGATGATTGAAGGGAGCTGCTCCTAGTACGAGAGGACCGGAGTGGACGAACCGCTGGTGTTCGGGTTGTCATGCCAATGGCATTGCCCGGTAGCTACGTTCGGAATCGATAACCGCTGAAAGCATCTAAGCGGGAAGCGAGCCCTAAGATGAGTCATCCCTAGGAATTTAATTCCTCTAAAGAGCCGTTCGAGACTAGGACGTTGATAGGCATGGTGTGTAAGCGTTGTGAGGCGTTGAGCTAACATGTACTAATGACTCGTTTTACAAAGAAGCCTTAGACAGAATATCGACACTTGATGAAGTGTGAACTCAAACAAAGAAAATCAGCTTTCCGAATTATTATTAACGTGGTCCAGTGATGGACACGGTAATAAACAGAATTTGCTTGGTGACAATAGCCTTGTGGAACCACCTGATCCCATCCCGAACTCAGAAGTGAAACGCAAACGCGCCGATGGTAGTGTGGGGTCTCCCCATGTGAGAGTAGGTCATCGCCAAGCGCCTAATTTAAATAATCTTAATTGATTAGTATAGAATTGCTGATATGGCTCAGTCGGTAGAGCGCATCCTTGGTAAGGATGAGGTCCCCAGTTCGATTCTGGGTATCAGCACCATTACAATCTAGTGTTTAATCCTAGAATAAAGAATTTGCTTGGTGACAATAGCCTTGTGGAACCACCTGATCCCATCCCGAACTCAGAAGTGAAACGCAAACGCGCCAATGGTAGTGTGGGGTCTCCCCATGTGAGAGTAGGTCATCGCCAAGCGCCTAATTATCTCATTGAGATGTAACCAAGCCAGCTGAATAAGCTGGCTTTTTTGATTTTGTAATCTGTAACATTATTTGCACTAATAGCAATGCTGCCTACTGTAAGTATTGCTATTAGCTTTGTTGGCTAGTCTTTTCTTCCCCTCAATACACAAGCTTTGCTTCCAGATTTTTCACTATTAATCGATAAAAAAAGCAGCCAGAAGGCTGCTTTGAGGTGGTACTTTCGCATTAGGTTGCTTAAGCTTCTTTAAGCCACTGGGCAGCACGTTTAGCAAAGTAAGTTAAAATACCGTCTGCGCCTGCGCGTTTAAAGCAGAGTAGGGACTCCATGACGATGGCCTTTTCGGCTAACCATCCATTCTGGATTGCTGCCATATGCATGGCGTATTCACCACTGACTTGATAGGCGAATGTTGGCACTGCAAGTTCAGTTTTAACGCGATGCACTATATCTAAATACGGCATACCTGGCTTAACCATCACCATATCGGCTCCTTCTTGGATATCGAGTGCGACTTCATGCAAAGCTTCGTCACTGTTCGCTGGATCCATTTGATAGCTATGCTTATTGCCACCTTTGAGGTTACCCGCTGAGCCTACGGCATCACGGAATGGACCGTAGTAGTTTGAAGAGTATTTTGCCGAGTAAGCCATGATTTGGGTGTTGACGTGCCCTGCCGCTTCTAATGCTTGGCGAATCGCGCCAATACGGCCATCCATCATGTCCGATGGTGCAATGATGTCAGCTCCAGCATCGGCGTGTGACAGTGCTTGCTTCACTAAAATCTCGGTGGTGATATCGTTAAGGATATAACCCGTTTCGTCTATGATGCCGTCTTGACCGTGAGTGGTGAAAGGATCTAGTGCCACGTCAGTCATGATGCCTAGCTGTGGAAAGGTTTTTTTGAGCTCGCGCACTGCACGTTGCACTAGGGCATCTGCGTTATAGGCTTCTTCTGCCATTAATGTTTTTTTCTCTGCAGGTGTCACAGGGAAAAGTGCGATTAATGGGATACCTAACTCAACCAGTTCTTCAGCTTCTTTCAGTAGCAAGTCTATCGAGTAGCGTTCAACACCGGGCATAGAGGCTATTTTTTCACTGCGATTAGTGCCTTCTAGAATAAACATTGGGTAAATCAAGTCATTGACCGTTAGATGATTTTCGGCCATGAGGCGACGGCTAAAATCATGTTTACGCATGCGGCGCATTCTACGCTGAGGGAAGGCACTGGTAATGATATTCACATTTGACTCCTAATTAGGTACTGGTCTTGCTTGATCCGACAAATACAAGCTGACTTGATTACGCCCACCGTTTTTTGCTTGGTAGAGGGCTTTATCTGCTTGTTCTAGTAATTTAGTACTGTGTTGATCGTGGGTCACTATATCGGCACTGACTCCGATACTGATAGTCAAAGGTATCGCTTCACCTTCCCATTCAAAATGAATAGAGGCAACAGCGTCTCTTATTGTTTCAGCAACTTGGAGTGCACCTTCTGCAGTTGTATTAGGAAGGATGATAGCAAATTCCTCCCCCCCAAAACGTGACACTAGATCCGTTGGCCGTTTTAAATGCTGCTGTAATGTTTGAGCTATTGTACGTAATGCTTGATCGCCTGCAAGATGACCGAATCTGTCGTTGATCAGCTTGAAGCGATCAATATCAAGCATTAACAGTGCTATGGGTGTTTCTTGCCTGCGACTGATCCGGCTTTCAGCGATTAAACGTTTATCAAAGGCACTGCGGTTTTTGACCCCAGTTAAACTGTCGATAGTGCTTTGTTCGGTGAGCTTTTGATTCACCTCATGCAATTCTCTGAGGGTGATTTCCAGTTCTAAAGTACGCTCTTGCACCATTTGTTCGAGTTTCTCATTGCTCTCGGCTTCCGCTTTTAGGGCTTCTTCCCGCGCACTACGAATTTTCTGTGCTTGCTTTAAGGCTTCTTGCTGGATACGTAGTTTAGCTTTGCGCTCATCGTTATAGCGGATGGCGAGCACCAGAGACATAAAGATGATTTCAAATGTCAGGCCGAGCATGACAGGGGTTTGCGGTTTTAAATTGAGGTCAATCACGCTGAGATATAGCAAGCTACTGATGCAAGCGCCTGTCAGCATACTCACCCAGCCAATAGTGTACATACGTGCCAGTTTATGGCCATTGATAGCCTGAGTAATGGCAAAGACCATGAGGACCAAGCTGAGTACAGCAACTGAAATGATCTCAATATATAACGCTGTACCATATTGGATGAAAGGTGTGGCGAGTCCAACACAGAGGATATACACAGCACTATAGCGACAAGTGAGTAACATACGGCGGTTTAAATATTTGAGCTGTAATATTTTTTCAGTAAACATTAACGCAAATGCCATAACGATTGGCAGTAAAAACGGCACCATAACTTGCTGTAATAGCGGCCAGTCTGGCCAGAGGAATCGGAAGGCAAAACCGTTAATCGTGGCAACGAGTAAGGTCATGCTAAGTACATAGCCAGAGTAATAGCTGTAGCTGAATGAGCCCGATGCTATGGCGATAAAAAGACTAAAAATGCCGATTGCGGCAAGTACACCAAGTTGGAATCCATGCTCAAGGGCGGTAGATTCGGCAATTTGAGCTAAGTCATTAGAAGACCATAGGTTTAATGGTACTGCAGCACTACCTTCAGTTTGAATATGCAGATAGAAAGTATGGGAGTCATCTGTGTTGATCTTGAAAGGATATAGGAAAATATTGCTCAAGAATGGTCGATCCTCATAGGGGAATATATCACCCATCAGAACAGTATTCATGAGTTTATTATTGACTAAATGGTAGATAGTTACCTTGTCTAACAAAGGGTTATCTAGCGCTAAAATGCGCGAAAGTGTTTCGTCAGGGCTGGTTAAGCTGAAACTGAGCCAAAAATCATGGCCGCTGAGTTTTTGAATGTCTTTATTGGTAAAGTTATGCCAATCAGTTTTTGGCAAAGCTTGTATTTCGGCCAGTTCTTTTGCTGGTGTAGGGTGGCTGACCATTAACCAAGGCGTAAGGTTTAAAGGCGTCGTGGTTGACTCGTCAATGCTTAATAGGGTTGCCAAGGCCTGTGTTGGGCATATCCATAGCCACAGCAAGAGTATGAGTGGCATGTTTTTGTTAAGCATGGACTCGATCCAAATTAAAAAACGCTAAGCTATTTTGGTAGCAACGTTTTGCAAACTCATCCGCATTTTCTCCGCGTAGGTTTGCAATATAATTTGCGATATAAGGAAGGTATTCGGGCTTGTTTTTGCTCGATTTAGGTTTGGGCCGCATACTACGGGGGAGTAGGTAAGGGCTATCTGTCTCGATTAAAATGCGATTCTGCGGAATAAAGGGAACGAGTTGCGCTAGTTCTTGGCCGCGTCTTTCATCGCAGACCCAACCTGTTATGCCTAAGTGTAAATCTAGGTCAATATAGGCTTCCATCTGTGCGTGAGTGCCTGTGAAACAATGTAAAAGCGCACCATTAAGATGGGGGCGATATTCACGCAGGATTGCGATAAAGTCTTCGTGGGCATCGCGCTCGTGCATCAGTACTGGCATTTGAAGTTCAATCGCCAATTCTAGTTGCGCAATAAAAGCTTGGCGCTGGATAGGTCTCGGGGAGAAATCACGATTGTAGTCTAAACCACATTCGCCAACGGCAACCACTTGCGGTGCATGGCAGAGTTCAGCTTGTCGAGCGTTTGAGTCGGCATGCCAACCACTGGCATGGTGGGGATGCACACCAGCAGTGCAGTAAAGTTGATTAGGATATTGCTCGCATACAGCAATGGCTGCCGCACTTTCAGTTAAATCGCTGCCAATAACAATTAACGGCGAAACCCCTTGGTCCGCCGCCGCTTGTATTATCGATACAGTATCTTGTTCGAGTGCGCTGCCAAGTAAATTGACAGCGATATCTATGTATGAGGGCATTATTTTAGGCGTTTTACCCGAACCTTGGCATTGCGATCATCGGTACCCATTAAAAAAGAACCTAAAGCGGCTTTTTCAATATAGACAGTTTCACCTTGCTTAACATTGTACTTACGGCCATCAGTTTGTTTCCATACCTGACCGTTAGTGAAAGTCACTTTAATGTCTCCGTAGGCATCTTCGGCTATAGATTGAATCTCTAAATAAATCTTATCGACAGTATTTTCTTGAACACGCTTGGCTTCCATCCCAAAGTCATCGGCAATTTTTGCCGCTGGTGCTTGGGGGGCGGTTGCCACTATCGCTGCTGCAGTCGTAGGGACTGCAACTGTTGCTACTGTAGCCGGTATCGCTTGAGTGCTAATGGTGTCAGCTTTTACGCTTTCAGCTAGCTTGTCATAGCAAATCAAGCGGTCGAGTTTATCGGCGGTTGTTGCACATTGGGTTAACTGTTGTTCAATGCTGGCATTTGCTTGGACAGATACAAGCATTATTGCTGCCGTGATAAGAGTTAAGCGCATGAGAATGTTCCTTATTATATTATTCCCCTAACGCCTTCGAGGACGTTAGTCGTTTGTTTGTTCAGTATCTTCGTCTGACTCGTCATCTGGTTTGCTGTA
Source organism: Shewanella sp. SM101 (assembly GCF_025654465.1). Lineage (NCBI taxonomy): Bacteria > Pseudomonadati > Pseudomonadota > Gammaproteobacteria > Alteromonadales > Shewanellaceae > Shewanella > Shewanella sp. SM101. The sequence continues at coordinate 129,146 of NZ_JAKKRH010000010.1, read as the reverse complement.
GAAACGAGCCGCTAATAAACCGCCTTCGAACAATAACAGCATTGGTACAGCAAGCATAGTCTGGGAAATCACATCTGGTGGGGTTAATAGCATGCCGACGACAAAGGCGCCCACTATGATATAAGGACGTTTTTGCTTGAGATCTTCAGGTGTAGTGACACCTGACCAGCAGAGTAAAACAACGGCAATGGGGATTTCAAAGGATAGACCGAAGGCAAAGAATAGCTTCAGAATGAAGTTAAGGTAACTGGTAATATCTGTCGCAACTTGAACTCCCTCTGGCGCATTGTTAGCAAAAAAACCAAAAACAACAGGGAATACAAGATAATAAGCAAATGCAATACCGAGATAAAACAATAAGGTACTGCTGAATAGCAGTGGCATCACTAAGCGTTTTTCATGTTTATATAAACCCGGTGCCACAAAGGACCAAATTTGAAATAACACGTAGGGCACTGCCACAAAAAATGATAAAACGAGGGTTAGCTTGAAAGGTGCAAAAAATGGTGCAGCGACATCCGTCGCAATCATGCTGCCACCAAGAGGTAAAGACTGCATTAAAGGTATTGCCATGTAGTGGTAGATATCATTTGCCCAGTACACACTACAAATGAACACTAATAACACACTGGCAATGGATTTTAGCAGCTTGGACCTAAGTTCAAGCAAATGGCTGATAAGTGGCTGCTGTTGCGACATGAATTATCCGTTGGCTTTCGGGTTAGAACTGGTATCCACGCCCTGAGATGGCTCACTTGAAGTAGCGGGAGAAGCCGATGTTTGACTCGCCTCTACAGTGGCTGTTGGATTAGTTTGGCTAGCTTGAACTGGATTCACTTGAGCAGGAGTGTGAATTTGATTCTCAGGCTCAGGGGTGTCTTTTGACGGATCCTGAACTTGATAAGGGCGGTTCACTGACTGTGCCGCTTGCTTTAGTTGCTCAATAGACTCTTTGAGTTCAGGTGAGAGGTTAGATAAACCTTTGCTCTCGGCTTTTTTAAGATCGGCATGCAACTGCTCGATCTTCAGCTCCTGCTCAAGTTCTTCTTTTACCGAGTTCGCCATGCGTTTCATCGCACGGATCCAACTCGTTACCGAACGCACCGCAACCGGTAGACGTTCGGGGCCAAGAACCACTAGCCCCAAAACACCGATCAGCAGCAGCTCCATAAAGCCGATACCGTCAAACATAAAGAGTTACGCCTGTTCTTTGTTAGACTCAGGTTTCTTTTCAGTCGCCTGTTGAGTTGTTTGCGCTGTTTTAGCCGCTTCGGTGTCTTCTAATGCCTTCTTGTCTTCTTCTGAAGACATGGCGTTTTTGAAGCCTTTAACCGCACCACCTAAATCACCACCCAAAGAGCGTAATTTCTTAGTTCCAAACAACAAGACAACGATTAACGCAACGATAAGCAGTTGCCAAATACTAATACCACCCATGAAGGTATCCTCTTAATTGATATCGGTTCTATTATGAACCTCTGATTAATTAGTGCTAGCTAAAATTTGCGATTCTTTGGCCTAGATCGCCATCCTACAAACCACAATATCATGCCTGAAATTAGACAAACATAAGGGGTCCATAGTGTAGCGTCTCTATTAATCAATAACGTGCCACAGATCAATAAAACGGCAGAAGTGATAAGCAAGTAGTTACTCTTGTGTGCCTGCTGCTGATATTTCAAATACTTATCTAGCATTTGTTGCTGAGAACTCAGCAATTTCCTGCCTAACTTAAGATTATCGTAAATTAGTTCAGGGAATTCAGGTAGTTTATCAGCCCAATATGGCAGTTTTGTGGATACCTTTTTAAACATAGCTTTAGGACCGACTTGGTCGGCCATCCACTGCTCTAAAAAGGGTTTGGCGGTTTGCCATAAATCCAACTGCGGATACAGCTGACGGCCTAAACCTTCGATGTAGAGTAAGGTTTTTTCCAACAATACCAATTGCGGTTGCACCACGATATCAAAGTGGCGCGCAGTGCGGAATAATTCCAGCAACACATGACCAAAGGAGATCTCGTCGAGCGGCTTGTTGAACATAGGTTCACACACCACTTTGATGGCCTGTTCGAAAGCTTGTAGATCGGTTTTTTCCGATACCCAGCCAGACTCAATATAGAGCTGGGCGATTCTATGATAATCGCGATTAAAGAAGGCGAGGAAATTCTCGGCGAGATAGCGCTTATCGACTTCGCTGAGTGTGCCCATGATGCCGCAGTCGAGCCCAATGTAGTATGGGTTCTCAGGATGATCGCGGGAAATAAAGATATTGCCCGGATGCATGTCGGCGTGGAAAAAGTTATCGCGGAATACTTGGGTAAAAAATAGTTCAACACCGCGCTCGGCCAATAACTTAAAGTTGGTACCTTGCGCTTTAAGGGCGGCAATATCCGAGACAGAAATACCGTAAATACGTTCCATCACCATCAGGCGTGGATAGCAAAACTCTTCATAAACATAAGGCACATAGAGCGCATCTGAGTTGAGGAAGTTATTGCGTAGCTTGACTGCGTTTAAGGCTTCGAGCTTAAGGTTTAACTCACCTAAAATGGTCACGCGGTAATCTTCAATTACTTCGGCAGGGCGCAGGCGGTTGCCTTCACCGAGGAGGTATTCAATCAACTTGGCCGTTTGCGACATCAACTGCAGATCGGCCTGAATCTTGGCTTCTACATTCGGGCGTAGCACCTTAAGTACGACGTCTTTGCCGTTAGATTTTAAGGTCGCGGTATGCACCTGAGAAATAGAGGCTGAGGCCAGTGGTATTTCATTAAAGTCGTCGAATAGGGATTCAATTGGCGCTTTTAGCTCAGCTTCAATCGCTTGGCGGGCAAGTGCACCATCAAAGGGCGGCACTTTGTCCTGTAGCATGGCCAATTCGCTGGCCCATTCATCGCTGAGTAAATCGCGGCGGGTTGAGAGCATTTGCCCAAGCTTGATATAAACGGGGCCGAGTTCCTGCATCGCCAGTTTTAAGCGTTCGCCACCGGGCTTATTTTTATGCTTATTGCGGATCCAGAATAGGCTGTTACGGGCGAGTTTAAAGTACCAAGGTGTCATCTTTGGCGGCAATACGTCATCTAACCCGTACTGAAGTAAGGTCTTGATGACGTGGTAACCGCGGCGGATACTGGCAAAGGTCATGGCTTAATTTGGTCTCTTAATTGGGCAATCCGTTGTTCAATCGCGCGAGTATCGGCAACTAAATCATCCATTTGATCGCGAAAGTGCAATAACTCAATTGGGTGTGGTGCGAGGCGATACTCTTCAACTGCGAGTTGCCCTAAGTGGGAGCGGGTTTTACGCAACACTTCGAGTGCAAAGTCTTTTGCCAGATGGCTAGAACAGATGAGTTTGTGAGTGGGACCATCACCTAAATAACGGGAAACTGGCTCGGCAAAGTCAAACTCTATACCGCGTAGATATTGGCTAAAGCTTTGTAATAAATTGAGATCGCCCTCAAGCTTGAGTTTATCTTGCTTGATTAGTTCAGTCAGGTTTGCGCCTTCGGACACGCGATAAAGCGTCGTCGCATCGGCATGTAGACTGACATCGACATCGCCTTCATAGCGGCTCAGTACTTGGATCTCTTTGGCAAACACTAAATAGAATGGCCAGCTGAGCTGCGATAATTGGATACGAAACACTTTGCCATGCAACTGGCGCTGGCGCGAATAATCGTCGCCCGCTTGGGCCTGAAGTTTTTTCAGACCCGTTTCAATTGCGGCGCAGGCAAGCAGCACAACTTCTTGCGGCATCATTAGAATTTATAACCACGGTGCAATGCGACAATGCCGTCGGTCATGTTGGTGTAGTCGACTTGTTCAAAGCCTGCATCAACCATCATTTGTTTTAATGTGTCTTGATCTGGGTGCATGCGGATCGATTCAGCCAGATACTCGTAGCTGTCGGCATCTTTAGTGATGAGCTCGCCCATCTTAGGTAAGACTTTGAAGCTATATAAATCATACACTTTACGCATAATTTCATGCTGAGGCTTAGAGAACTCTAGCACTAATAACTTGCCACCAGGCTTAAGCACGCGGTTCATTGAACGCAGCGCCGCATCTTTATCGGTCACGTTACGCAGACCAAAGGCGATGGTAATGATGTCGAAGTGGTTATCGGGAAACGGCAATGCTTCGGCGTTGGCTTGCACATAACTGACATTGTTGACTATGCCCTTGTCGCGCAACTTAGTGCGCCCGACTTTTAACATGGAATCGTTAATGTCAGCTAAAACCACTTCACCTTTATCGCCCACTAAGTGAGAGAATTTTGCGGTTAAGTCACCTGTACCGCCGGCCAAATCGAGCACTTTCATGCCAGGGCGGGCGCCAGAGACTTCAATGGTGTAACGTTTCCAAAAACGGTGAATGCCGAAGGACATCACATCGTTCATTATGTCGTACTTAGCGGCAACAGAATGAAACACGCCGGCAACGAGTTCAGCCTTTTTATCGGCCTCTACGGTTTTGTAACCAAAGTGGGTACTTTTAGATTCGCCCTCAGACATCAATGTGTTCCTATTGTTTTGCAATGTATTAGTTGCGAGTGTAAGCCATCGCCTGCATTTGCTGAATCTTTGATCTATCACTCTGTGATCGAGCTAGTAAACTAACTGCAATGCCTTAGCTTGAGGCACTCCTGAACAGTCGTAGGATTAAGTGCTTAGCGACCACGTAAAATGGACAGGCATTAGACCACAATATCAGGATTTGGTGAATAGCTTAGCGCCCAGTTGGGTGCAACTGGTTATATTCATTGTGCCAAAAATTGCATGCGAGCCTGCACATAAGCGTAGATAAGCTCGCTTAGGCTTTGGCCTACATCCCTGAATCCGGCTTCAATTCCCGCTTCGTGGCAACTTGGTGCAGCCTCGGCTAAATGCAAATAAGCGCATGGGCAGTGGCGGGCGATATAGCTGACATAATGCGCCGCATCGAGCAATGGCACACCTGCAGCGGTTGAAGCGCTACTGGGCATTTTAGCGATAGCATCGACGTCAAGTTCTAATCCTACGGGTAAACCTGTGTCATTTAGTTTGGCGGCGATTTCAAGTAAAGCTTGGCTAAGGCTGATTTCGCGGCGCACCCAAATTTGTTGCAAGCTATGCCAAGTGCCACCAAATTCGCTGAGTTGGCTTAGGTTTGCTTCGCTGTTTTTTAACTCGTGTAAACCCAGAACATGGTAGCAACCTAAGGCGCCGCGATCGGCTGCATAACTAAAACCATTGCCGCTGTGACGGCCTTCGAGCAGGCGAAAATCCGAATGAGGATCGAGATTCACCGCGGCGACTTGGCGTTGGTAGTGGCCGTAGGTTGCCATCAACAAACCATAGGCATTGTTGTGGCCGCCGCCGATGAGTATGGGTTCTAAACCCGCTTTTAAAATCGCACTGACGATACGGATAACGCGCTCATCGAGTTGCTCCACTGCATCGCGTAATTCATCTAAGGTGACGTCACTGTTAGCTGTTGTATTACTCGCGGTTTGTTGCTGCAGATCGGCGGTGTTCACTTGGCCTAACACTAGGCATTCGGCGCCAGAAAGAAAACGATTCGATTGTAAATTGAGCCATTGGCGCATACTGGTTGTGAACGCATCGGTTGCACCGCCGCGGCCTAAATTGGCACGTGGGCCTATATCTTCGCCAACGCCGATAATGGCAAAGCTTGCCCCGTGGGCTTTTGCAGTCGCGAGTATGGTCTCTAACGTGTGTTCGTGATTGGCCAGATGGACGCATTGGCCTAGCTTAGTTTCGCCAGTTCTTGGGCTGACGAGTGAGGCGATATCGGTATGAGTAAAGGGGATAAATTCAGGCATAGATTGATATTCTTATTCGGCCAGAGTCGAGCTATTGTGGCCAGAGTAGGGCAAGGATTCAATGGGGAAACGCTGAAAATAGTGAATAAAAAAGCCAGCTTAGCTGGCTTTCTTGACTGAACAGTGAGGTTACTCAATGTCGAGTGGTTCAGGTGATAAAATTACACCTGTGTTATCAGCATAAATGTGATCACCGGGTAAGAAAGTCACACCGCCAAAATTGACGGGAATTTCCACTTCGCCCACTGAATTGCCATCAGCACCCACTGGAATAGAGGCAAGGGCTTGAATACCAATGTCTAATTCTTCCAATGCATCCACATCGCGTACAGAACCGTAAACGATAATGCCTTCCCAGTTGTTGCTAACCGCAAGTTCAGCGATAGCACCATCGATCAGCGCACGGCGTAATGAGCCACCGCCATCAATGAGTAAGACTTTACCTTGGCCATCCTCTTGTAGGACTTCGGTAATTAGGCCGTTGTCTTCAAAGCACTTGATGGTGCTAATAGAACCGCCAAAAGAGCTACAACCACCGTAGTTACTGAACATGGGCTCGACTACATCTACGACATCTAAGTACATGTCACATAGTTCTGAGGTGTTGTATTCCATATTTACACTCCTATTGATCCGCGTTGCGTACAGTTTAGCGAGTTTACGCCAGTATAAAAGGGATTATTGAAAAGAAAAGTGTTATCAATCACGGTATTGTTGCCACTTGGCTGTTAACACATCTGTAGTAAATTTTCGTCGCACTTTAGAAGTTATGCGGTAAAACTTGATATTAGTCATTAAATAACGGTTTTTTATTACAACTCTGTTGCGTGCTTTGGTATTATATCCCAAGTTTAAATTAACTTACTTAACTTAATTTGCTTTAGGGGCATGGACCCCCCGTTACGCTTATGGACGGTAGAGGGCCTTCGAGAGGTGCCTATGGAAGCTGTAAATACGATTGAAATTATTGGTTATTTTGCCTCTGTAATGGTGGCGATCTCTCTAATGATGAAGAATATCATTTGGTTGCGATGGTTGAATTTTGTGGGATGTACCCTGTTTGTTGTTTATGGGGTGTTTATTTCTGCTTGGCCTGTGGCCGGTATGAATGCGTTTGTTGCTTGTATTAATATTTACCATTTGACGAAAATTTACCGTGCTAAGGCAAATACTCCCGCCGCAGCCTAAGTTTATTTGATTGTGTTGCTCTTGGAATTCACGTTTAGAGCAACACAATATCCTGTCTCAGTCCTATCACTATTCCTAAATAAATCCCTTAGCTCCAGCATAACCTCCCTAGAATCCTTCTAGATCAAAGCCCAAGCCATGCTTCTTGTCATAAAACCTTCGAGCAGATGTCACTTAGCCGTCACAGGTCTTTCTTAGTCTCAAGTTATCTAATAGTGCTTTAGCTAATTCGATTCGGGTTTGACCATTAGCAAACTTTAAATTAGCCAGCAAACGGTAAATAACGAATTCAATCGTGAGTAGGGCCTTGGTGAGTCGGTTGTGTGATACCAAGCACTCTAAGCGTCGTCGAGAGAATGCACAGATTAACATCGCAGTAAAACTCGCTGGCATGCCAGCAAGGAGCCTGTTTTATGTTGAGTTACGTTGCAGACTTAGATAAGCGAATGTTTTGTCATATCGTGAGTTTCACCCAACGCCATGGTTTATATGCCCATGCAAAGCGGGTATCGGCGAGTGGCGATGGGCATGTGTATTTATATTTGTCAGTGGGCTTGATGCTGACTCACGCTCAAGGGCAAGTTTTATTCAACTTGATGTTAGCGAGTTTTTTGGTGGAGTTGCCGCTGTATTTACTGTTGAAAAATAGCATTCGCCGTACACGACCCTGCCATGCGCTTGTGGGATTTGAGAGTGGCTTTGAGCCATCTGATCGCTTCAGTTTACCGTCGGGTCATACGGCCGCCGCCTTTGTGATGGCAATGAGTGTGGCGCAAGTTTATCCCGCAGCGGCTCCTATCGTGTTTTTATGGGCTTTTAGCATAGGGGGCTCACGTATCGCACTCGGCGTGCATTATCCCTTAGATATTTTGGCGGGAGCCTCATTGGGGAGCGGAGCGGTATTACTGGTTCATCCGGTGATTTAATTCAAGCAAGCGCACGTTAATCATTTCATCTCATTAGTTGGAATTCTCCTTCACTCATCAGTTTAAGGATACGTAATGCGAATACTCTACGGAGTTCAAGGCACAGGGAATGGCCACTTAAGTCGTGCACGCGTCATGGCTAAAGCACTGATGAAACAAGATATTGAAGTGGACTTTTTATTTTCGGGGCGTAAGCCTGATCAGTTTTTCGATATGGAATGCTTTGGCGATTATCGCGTACAAGCGGGAATGACGTTTGCGACGCACTCCGGGCGCGTGAATGTGCCACAAACTGTCCGACAAAATTTGTCCTTGTCGTTATTTAAAGATATTAAAGCCTTAGATCTCAGTTGCTATGATTTAGTACTCAACGACTTTGAACCTGTGTCGGCTTGGGCTGCGCGGCGCCAAGGCGTGCCATCCATTGGTATTAGCCATCAGGCGGCGTTAACTCATCCGGTGCCAAAACTCGGTAGCACTTGGTTTAATGAGATGCTGCTCAATTATTTTGCACCAGTGGATGTGGCGCTGGGGTGTCATTGGCATCATTTTGGCTTCCCTATTTTGCCGCCATTTGTCGAAGTGGATGCCAGCCCATTCGAACACACGCATCAGATTTTAGTTTATTTGCCTTTTGAAGATGCGGATATGATTGCTCATTTTCTGTCTCATTTTAGTGATTATCAGTTTTTGGTATATCACAGCCAACAACCTAAAGGCCAAGTTGCTGAGCACATTAAATGGCACGGTTTTAATCGTGAGGGGTTTAAGCAACATCTTGCCAGCTGCGGTGGTGTGATAGGCAATGCGGGCTTTGAGCTTGCCAGCGAGGCATTAACCTTAGGTAAAAAACTCTTAGTCAAACCACTGATTGGCCAGTTTGAGCAGTTATCGAATGTGGCGGCGTTACAACTTTTAGCGGCTGCAGATAGCATGATGAGTCTCGATGTGAACATAGTTAAGCGCTGGCTTAAAACGGCATCACCTAATCCAATTGCATATCCAAAGGTGGGGGATACGCTGGTTAAATGGATTAACGGCGGCGACTGGCACAATAGTCAGCCGTTGTGCCAAGAGTTATGGAGCCAAGTCACGCTTCCCGATACTTGGCGTTAAACAGCATTGCTGTTCAGATGAAAAGCAACTTAGGCACTAGCTGGGTTAATGGCGTTAGCGTATAATTTCGTCAATTTTGCTGTTAGTCCCTTTCAGCACGTCTATTTTGGCCTAGCCTGGCCGTTAATTATGTTGTTATAAATGAGCCTGAAAAAGTTTACTCAGTACAAGTTACTGTTTTTAATGTTGTTATTACTTTGTATCCTACTTCCTTTTATTCCAGATCAGGCTTACCACATCCCCGGCCCTGATATCGCTAAGCAAAATTTTCATGTGATTGAGTTTAATGATAAAGGTCAGCCCCACGACGAAAGGCAATGGCAAGGTTTAGAGACGCGAATTTTACATCCAGAGCCTGCACAGATCCCTGAATTATTGATTTTTGTCCATGGCTGGCATCATAGCGCTGAGCCTAAGGATGAAAACTTTATTGCCTTTGAGCAGTTTTATCAGCAAATGGCCGCGTCCGATACCCAGCGCAACTTGTTGGGTTTGTATATTGGCTGGCGGGGCGATAAATACGATCCTTTTTGGATCGATGGCTCAGATGATGCAAAAAGTTGGATTGAACCCTTAGATTTTCCCACTATTTTACAGCGTAAACGGGTTGCTAAACGTATCGGGCAGTTAGGTCTATCACAGCTGCTGGATAAGCTTGATAGCTTAGTAACACAGCATAAACTGCTGCGGTACACTGTGATTGGCCATAGTCTTGGCGGTGCTGTTGTTTTGCATGCGAGTAAAGATCGCATCAAAGCCGCCATTGATAATCAGCAGGATAATCCTAATTTATTCTTACTGTTAAATCCCGCCGTACCTGCTAAAGAGTATCAGCCATTAGATACGTTGGTGAGCTTAGATAGACAAAAACCGAGTATGGTGGTGTTGCAATCGAAGGGGGATTTTGCAGTGAAAGAAGCCTTCAATTACATCAAGGACGGCGAGCGCGCTGTCGGGAACTCTTGGGCGATTACCCACGATATTGACAAATGCTCTGGTGGCAATTGCACTACGCCAATGAAGATGCCTTCGGCCTTGATGGCGCACGATCAAATCCCTGGCTGTATGATGACGCTGCCTCAATCGGGCTGGAAAATTCGTGCTCGCCTGCAGGCTCGTCGTACCGTGCAAACCTGCCCCGATGCCAATATGCAAGCCGTATGGGTACTGGCCGTGTCTGACGAAATCGTCTCTGGGCACAATGGCATTCTCACTCCAGAGCATGGTAAAGCCTTGTCTGAGGTGATGCGTATGATTGATTTATATCGAAATCAATTACCTAAACATGCGGTGGAAAGCCCTGCAAACCAAGATCTCGGCACCTTAGCACCAGAGTCAGAAGCTGCAACATCTACCGAAGGTGAAACGCCTGTGCCACAAGAGCCAGTGATTATTGTCGAGCCTTTACCTGAAGAGCAGAGTTCACCGACACCTAAGGTTAATGCACCATTGCAGGAGCCAAACGTATCACAGGAACAAGATAAGCCTGCTGCGACAGAAGCGCCACCCGCGCCAATTAAAGCGCCGGAATCAAAGCCTGATGCTAAGCCAAACGACGGCGCAGAACCTCAGCCTAAGATTGAAACTGAAGGCATAAAGTGATTGAGTTTTAAAGAGCTTAACCTTGTTTTGAAAGTGCTTTCAATGTGTGTTCCAAACAACGTGAAAGCGCTTTTTATTTTTAATAAATGGTTCATAAGTAAATTTATTTTACTCATTAAAATTAAAAAAATATTTCGACATTCATCGTCAAGTCTTGCGATGGAGTGCTAAGTTCGGTAGGTTAACTTGTAAACTGAAATAAACTTTGACTTACTATTTATTTAGAGTCATTGGTTATTGGTGAATAAGTATTAGCTATATTAACGTTATTTACCACTTAAGTACTGTCAGGGGTAGTGGTTATTAATCAAAAAATAATTAGTGATAAGACATTATTTTAATTCATTAAACAATGGAGTGTATATGAAGTGTTCAATTTTATCCGCCTTGGTTATTTTTGCGGTATCAAACTATTGTTTTGCAAAAAGTCATAATGTGTATGGGGATGTGCAAGTTACAGATATAAAACCAACGAGTGGTTTTATTTGGGAACGTGAAAATAAAAGTGCCCCGCAATATCCAATGGAACTCGCTCGTTCGGGCATTGCTGGTTGTGCTGTCATGTCTTTTGATATTTCAGAGTCGGGTAAGGCCGAAAATATCGAAGTCGTTAAATCTGTTCCTCAAAAATCGCTGGGTAAATACTCAAGTCAGATATTAAAAAAATGGAACTGGGTCCCCACTGCCGCTACGAACGTAATGACTTCTGAAAGAAGAACCATAAGGTTAGATTTTTGTATAGGCAATGAGTCGACGGAACAATCTCAAAATGCCTGTAAGCAACAAACGCAATTAGTATGTGGCTAACGGTAACTTAACTATTTTAAGTAGTAAGCAAGGCTTAATCGCTTACTGCGGATTTTTGGTTTGCCACCTGCGCCAAGTAAAAGTGATTAGCACGGCGAGTATCAGACTGACCATGGCCCATGTGGGGTACTTATGCTGGTGGTAAAACGCCAGCATGGGAGCGATTTCATCGCGGATTAACACTGGGCCTAATCCAAAGAGCGTCACCCAAATGCTGGTGGCGAGAGCATTGCCAATCACAAATTGTTTTAATGGCATTTTAGCGAGACCGCAGCCGATAAACATAAATTGTTTTAATCCCTCAACAAAACGACTCAACACTAAAGCGGCAATGCCATATTGACCAATAACGCCATGGATTTTGTCTTCCAATTGCGGTTTTATCCAGCCCTTCTTAAGCAACACATCACCAAAGCGCCAGCCGATAAAATATCCTAAACTGTTACCGCAGAGTGCAGCGCAAGCAGCGACGATTAATACCAATGGCAGTGACATTTGCCCTGTAGCGGCTAATAAACTGGCGACAATTAATAAGGATTGTCCTGGCGCCGGAATGCCAAAACCCTCGACAGCAATCGCGACAAATAGCAGCACATACCCATATTGCTGCAGCCAAGGCGTGAGTTCTGTGATGATATGTTGTAGCGCTTCTGGCATGGATGAAAGTGATCAAATCAATGGGATGATTGGGCCATCATACTCGCCAACTTCTCTGGTTGGATAGATTTATGAGCAAAGTTTCATGCCCGTTTTCGTTTGCAGTGATTAGCAAGGCTAAGGCACAGGTGATATCAATTTTGCCTTAAAAATATAAAAGGCCGAACTGAGTCCGGCCTTAATACGCTATTACTGTTGCGATTCGGCGACGATATAATGTCTATGCGAATGCAGCTTGTAGCTGTGGTACTACTTGTTTCTTACGGCTTAATACGCCGTCTAACCACACTTTGCCATCGACGGTATCTTTACCGTAGGCACGTTGGGTCAGCTGCGCATCGTCAGACACAATCAACAACTCTGAACCTTCTTTCATGATGTCAGTCAGCAGCAATAAAACGCTGTGGCGGTTACCTTCCACTTTGAGCGCTTTGATATCGGCTTCTAGCTCGGCCTTGATATCGTCAAATACTGACAGGTCGATCACTTCTAACTGGCCGATACCGACCAAGTTACCGTTCATGTTGAAGTCTTTAAAGTCGCGCATTACTAAGTCACGTGCAGGTGTGCCTTGCACGGCTGATTTCACTTTGAACATTTCCATGCCCAGTTCTTTGAAATCTTCAACGCCGGCGATTTCTGCTAAGGCTTCAACGCAGCGAATGTCGGCAGTGGTGCAAGTGGGTGATTTGAAAATCACGGTATCGCTCAAAATGGCGCACATCATGATGCCAGCGATATTTTTAGGGATAGCGACTTGGTAAAAGTCGAACATCATCTTGATCACTGTGTTGCTGCAACCTACTGGGCGGATCCAGCATTCTAACGGGGTATCTGTGGTCAGATCGCCTAGCTTGTGGTGATCGACAATCCCGACGATAGTCGCTTGGGCGATATCATCCGGTGCTTGAGTCAGTTCTGAATGGTCAACGATATACACTTGCTCGCCAGCGTAGCTGGTTTTGTATTCCGGTGCTTCGAAGCCGAAACGTTCCAAAATAAAAGCAGTTTCGGGTGACAATTCACCTAAACGTGCGGCAATGGCTTCTTCACCGATTTGGTTTTTTAAATAGGCTAACGCGATAGCACCGCAGATTGAATCTGAATCGGGGATCTTGTGACCGACAACGTAAATGGGCATTTCAGGGACTCTCCTATAAATTTGTGACAATTTTAGCAATATTTGGCTTTAATCGGAAATAGCCAAAGCGCATATCACTGCGCTCTTCAGTTGCTATTTCTCTAAAAATCGAACGCTCAGGTTCGACAAAGATGGCTTAAGGTTTAGATCTTCACTTTTATCACGACTTTACGCACCGCCGTGGCTATATCGCCTGTGCCGGGCATATGCATGTCACCGGGGAAAAATAACGCAAACATGCCTGCTTTGAGTTTGATATAAGAGGCATTGGCTTGGTTTGCCTCGTAATCAAACTCGGCGTAATCGTGTTTTTCAAAATAGGGTTTCGAGGGTGTTTGCTCCGCTAGTGGCAAGTAACCAAACTCTTCTTCACCGCTGAAAACATATTGCACATCGATATATTTTTGATGAACTTCAAAGGGTTCTGTTGACTTATGCTTGGTTTGATAGTCATTCACTATCACAAAAATATTGTCGCCATCGAGGGGATAATTGCCTACTGGTAGCTGACTAAAGTCGGTCGTCGCTAGATGTTCTAATGCAGTCGCAAGCCGAGGGCTTAAGGATTGATAAATATGGCGGTTTTTTAAGGTATCGACGATCATCGGCTACTCGACATGGTGGAAGTGAAATGGGCGAATGGTAAAGATTATAATCCGATCACCACAGTTAGGACATAAGCTTTGTCGATTGGAAGCAGGTCTAAACATGTCGGCATAAAAAACAGGCCATTGAATGACCTGTTTCTACATCAAGTATTATTAAACTTAGCTAAAACGAGTTTAGTAAGTGTATTTGGCTTCTAAGAAGTAGTAGCCACCATTAAAGCCAAAGGGGGTATTGGTTAATGGGTATACGAAGATACCATTGAAGTTATTGTTATCTGGTCGTTTTTCTGGATACACATCAAACAAGTTTTGCACCCCAGCGGTAAAGCTTAGCGCATCAGTGGCGGCGTATCTTACCGACAGATCCATCACCCACTGATCGCTATAGTTCACATCACCCGTTGAATAACCTTCACTGTAGTCACCAAAGTAGTTTAAGCGGATATTGGTTTTAAAATCCCCGAGTTCATGGGTCAGCCCAATGCTACCCGTGTTATGCGGCGTAGCAGACGTCATGCGGGTTCTTTCTATACCATCAAAGAGTTTCTTTTCTAATCCGCCTAAAATAGACGGCAGATTGATGTCTTGGATCTCGGTTTTATTATAGGCATAGGCTAAGTTCGCCCGTAAATCGCCCCAAGTGCCAATATCAAAGTCTTGGCTAACAACAAGATCGACTCCGCGAGTTCGGCTATCGACGGCATTGACGAAGAAGCGTGCTGAATCAGCATTGGTACCTGCTAGTGCGGTCGCAACCGCGGGGCTATCAGCGGGTCTTAGAGCGCCAGATAAAATGATGCGGTCATCAATCTCTATTTGGTAAGTGTCGAGCGTTACCGCTAGACCAGCGTTATTGGTATAAACAAGACCGAGACTAAATGATTGAGATATTTCAGGTTCTAGCTCGTTAATCCCAAGTGCCTTTGTTACTGGTGATAAGGTGTTGAAAGTACCTGATTCAATAGGAACCAGTTGCCCCGTCACTGGATCGGGATTAAATAACGTCGAGATATTGCTGAAGTACAGCTGTTGTACGCTCGGCGCTCTAAAGCCTGTATTGATAGTGCCACGCAGGGCTAAGTTGTCGGTAAAATCGTAACGACCCGCGAGTTTCCAGCTCGTGTTGCCGCCAAAGTCAGAGTAGTTTTCGTAGCGTAGCGCTGCCGCCCAGTAAAACTCGTTGGTTAATTGGTTTTCAAGTTCGGCATAAATGCCTGTGTTATCGCGCGTTTCATCAACCTCAGACTCAGGGGTAAAACCGGTGAAGCCTTGGCTACCCGCCGCTTTGCCATTATAGCCACCATTGATATACGAATCTTCTTCTCCGGCTTCAATTTCATAGCCGTTTTGGCGCCATGAAACACCGGTCGCAAACAGAATTTCAGAATCGTTTATAAAGGCAAAATAACGGGAAATATCTAAATTGATATTGGCTTCACGGGTCGATAACGTTCCTGCGTCGAACTCGGTAGGAGTTTCAGGGCCTAAGGAAGCATTTAAGGTATTGACGATATTATAGTTAAATGAATTCTTGCCATATCCCACTGAGGCATCAATATCCCAGTCACTCAGGTTGAATTCATAGCCTAGGGTAAGAGATGAATCGATAATTTGGGGGTTAATTTGCGGTAAAAAACCGTCAGGATACACTTCGGGTAAGTTACGGGCATCGAGAGCTAAACGGTAAAAAGCACCCGATTTAGTTTCACGTTGGCTAATACCACCAAAGGCATACAGTTTTCCGTCGGTAGATATTGGCTGAGCCGCATTGATAAATAAACCGACATTATCATATTCGGCATCACCAACGTGGTGGCTCTTACGGTTAAATGTCGCTTCGCGCGGATCTGCTGGGCCATCTGCTAACTTAGGGTATTGCTGTCGTGGATCTAACCCTGCGCGGTTTGTGCTGTCTTTGTGATGCGCTTCGAGGGCGACATTGACAAAGCCATCATTGCTTAAACTGATCCCATGGTTAACGCCTACACGCCATTGCTCACCGTCACCTTGGTAGGTTTGTCCGGCTTGCGCCGAGACGCTTCCCCCTTGATCGCTGTCCTTGAGTACCACGTTAATCACGCCAGCAATCGCATCTGAACCGTATTGTGCCGAGGCTCCATCTCGGAGAATTTCAATGCGTTTTATCGCTGTCATTGGAATCGCATTTAAATCGACGTTAGAGGAGCCTTTTCCCATAGTGCCGCTTAAATGTACTAGGGCAGAACCATGGCGACGCTTGCCATTTACGAGTACTAAGGTGTGATCTGGCGAAAGGCCGCGCAAGCTCGCGGGGCGTACCGCATCTGAACCGTCAGTCACCGAGGAGAATGGGAAGCTATAGCTTGGCGCAGCAAATTGCAGCGCTTTAGCGGTTTCCGTCATACCTGTTGATTCGAGTTGTTCGGCAGTAATGATATCGACCGGCGCAACACTGTCAGTTGCCGTGCGTAGTGCTATGCGTGAGCCTATGATCTCGATTTTTTCGAAGCCTGTTTGTTGCTCTTCGGCTTGGACTGCTGGAATAACCAGTGTGGATGACACTGCCAATGCGATAACGGCTAGACGCATAAAAACCTCTCAATGATGTTTGTGACCCAATACTCGAACTTAGGTGTGCAGATAAAATAACAATCTGATGCCGAGAAGGTTATCATTGTAACAATTGTTACATTTAGACGTAAATGTGCTAACTCAGAGCCTAGTGTTCTAAATAATATTCAAAATGCAGTTGAATATATTGATGAAAACCTCCCTATCGACCTGCGTGCTTTTGAGGCATCGTACGGCACAATACACGTTGTCGCATGCACATTGCGACTGAGTTAAGTTGATGATATGAATTGTTTATTGACGTATACCTTCGTGGTTTACTATTTTATTTTGCTCTAATGGCATTGGTTTTAAGGTACATAGAATTGTCAGCGTTACGATTTCTTGCAGGACCAACTGCATTTAACACCTTGGTAGAACAAGGCCTTAAAGCTGAGCATTTTACCCAGTTGCTTGCCGCCTCTGGTGGACCTAAGTGGCTTGGTATCGCAGGGCTAGATAAGTATTTGTTTGCTGAATTTTTCAAAGACAGGCAAACGCCTTTATATACATTAGGCGCTTCCTCTGGGGCTTGGCGTTTAGCGTGTTTGGCGCAGCAAGATCCCCTCATAGCCTATGGCCGCTTAGAGGATTTTTATATTGGTCAGCGTTACGACAGTATGCCAACACCGCAGGAAGTCAGTGCGCAAGTTAAAGGCGTAGTGCAGGGCATTTTAGGGGCAAACGGTGGCAGGGAAATCGTTAATAACGTTCATATTCACAGTCATTTCGTCGTGTGCCGAGCTAAACATTTAAATCGTTTAACGGCAAAGCTTCCGCTTGCGGCGGGGCTGGCGATGACGGCGGCGACCAACTTAGTGAGCCGCCGGAGTTTAGGTTGGCATTTTGAGCGTGTGGTCTTTAGCCAACAAGCTGCAGCATCTCCCTTTTTGCAACTCAACGATTTACCCAGTCAGCAGGTCGAATTAACCGAGGCTAATGTCGATGCTGTGATGTTAGCAACGGGGTCGATTCCTTTGTTGCTGGCCCCAGTGTCCCAAATTGAAGGCGTTGCCGATGGGCAGTATTACGATGGCGGCATTACCGACTATCATTTTGATTTGCCTTTATCCCGTGCTAAGGGGCTGACGCTGTATCCGCATTTTTATCCGACTATCAGCCCAGGATGGTTCGATAAATCCTTGAAGTGGCGCCAAGGTCGCGCTAATTATCACAATGCGCTAGTGTTGGCGCCATCGGCCGAATTTGTTGCTTCATTGCCCTTTGGCAAAATCCCTGACCGTGAAGATTTTAAGCAACTGGACACGGCGCAGCGGATGCAATATTGGCGCACGTCTGTGGCTTTGAGTGAACGTCTGGCCGAGGAGTTTGCTGAGGTTGTCGTAAGGGGAAATGTGCTGGATCGGCTAGAACACTTTTAGGTTGAATTGATTTTGTCTCGAAAACTGGGTTTGGCATGACGTGGTTGAAATGCCCTGATTCAAAATAGCGGGGTCGCAAATTTCTTTGTGCGCTCAGCGGCTTCAGGAAGGAAATTCTTTCACCTGCTACACTCTACAATAATAGGAAATACGAATGCATTGAGTTCGTTTCCTTCTATTTGGGGCAGGAGGTTGCTATGCAAACACGAGAAATGGCGTTACTCATGCGCGATGCCTTGTTACTGCCACAGGGACGGGTGGAGGTTCGTGTGGTTGACCCCGGTCATCTGCGCATGGTGGCCGATGTATTCAAGGGCAAGTATGTGCTCGCCTTTGCCACCATTAGACCCAGTGGTAGTCCGCCCTGTTATCCCACAGCCACCCAATGTGACATTATCGATTTTAATCAGCTAGAAGATGATTCACTCAGCATAGTGCTCGAAGGGCGTCAACGCGTCAGCATCCTCTCGGCGGCGCAGGCCAAAGATAAGCTGTGGATGGCGCGTACTTTACCTTGCCGTAACTGGCAAGAAGAGCCGATTAAAGGTGAATTTGAGTTGATAAGCGCCGCATTAGAGCAATTTTATGAAGTGAATCCCGATCTGTTTGAGCTCTATTCTCAAGTGCATTTGGAAGACGCCGCTTGGGTGAGCCAACGCTGGCTCGAGGTTTTGCCTATGTATAACAAAGATAAATTAGTATTAGTGAATCAGCCAGATTGCCACAAAACCTTGGACTTCGTGCTGCAACTCATCAAGTCCCATGTGGACTGAAAAACCACAAAAAGGCTAGAATAGCGGCTTTCTATAGCCGCTTTTTTTGTGATATGACTGCATCTGCCCGCGCCGCCCAACCTTCTTACATAGTGCTTCCTGTGAATGTCACAGATAAACCCACAGTGTTTGCCTTTCTTGCACAACATTTTGCCCGTATAGGTGAAGATGTATGGCGTCAGCGGATCCTCGATGGAAAAGTGCATTGGCGGGATGGCAGTTTGATCGACTTGGACACTGAATATCGTCCAGCGGCGCGGGTGTATTACTACCGTGAAGTGCCGGTTGAAGCGAAAATTCCCTTCGAAGAACAGATCCTATTCCAAGATGACAATGTCATTTTGGCCTACAAGCCGCACTTTTTGCCTGTGACGCCAAGTGGCAACTATGTGAACGAATGTTTGGTGCATAGACTAAGATTGCGTACTGGCATTGATACTATCGCGCCCGCTCATAGGCTTGATCGTGAAACCGCTGGAGTGATCCTAATGACGGTCGCGCCTGAAACCCGCGCGCTCTATCATCAACTCTTTATCGACGATGCGATTCGTAAAGACTATCAAGCGATTGCCAAGTTGACTCCTGAGATTATTGAACAATATCAACAGGGCTGCTTAACTTTGCCATTGCACTGGACGGTAACAAACCGTATGCAACCGAGCGACCCGAGTTTTACCATGAAAATCGTGGAAGGTGAGTTGAATACCCATTCCGAAATCAGTTTAGTGGCGGTAAAAGGCGATGTCGGTTTATTTCATTTGAGCCCGATTACCGGTAAAACTCACCAACTTCGTGTGCATATGCAAAGCTTAGGTATGCCATTGTTAAACGACAGATTTTATCCAAGCTTATTACCCAAAGGACCGGATAACTTTGCGACGCCTCTTAAGTTGATGGCACAGCGTTTACGTTTTATTGACCCAGTGAGCGGGATGCACCACGACATGCAATGTCAAGGTTTTGAGTTTTAGTCAGCGGAAAGCATTATTTCCAGTCTGTTTAAAGGAAATAATCGGGTGCAATTGTGTGCTTGGCCCTGTGATGGTATGAATACAATCTGCAGTATCTGAGTCTCTGCCATAGGGAGCCATATTACGATTGTTTAAAGGAAGTCCATTATGACCAAATCTGCGATCTTCTCTATCTTGCTTTGCGCTGCAGTATTAGCGGGGGCCATGTATTTTGGTGACTGGACTAAGCAGCCTTATCTGAATGACATTGCCGCCGAGATCCGTAAGGCGAGTTCGGTGATTGAACCGAAGAAACCGAGTTCGTCTGGCACATCGACAGCAGAAGTCGATGCCGAGCGGGATCAAAGCCCTAAGAGCATTTGGGATCAAATGGCGCATGAAAAACCGTCGAATAAGTCGCAGCCAGAAGCACTGATTTTCAATCAGGCTCAGCCAAAACCTGCCAAAACCGATGAGGCGTTATCCAAAAATACGCCCTTGATGGATTCAGGCTCTGGTGCCACTCAACCTGAAACGGTTAAACATCATAAACCTGTTTAAGCTGTTATTCCTGTTTGGGCGGTTCGAACAAGGTTTCGCTCATATCACCATGTAAAACCGCAATTTTTGTTGGTGCACCATCATCTGCTAATTCCAACATACCTATTCCGCTTTTATTCACTAGACGTTTACTCGGCTCACCATTTGGTCGCCTGCCACGCAGCAACATACGTTTACGTTTTGTCAGTAAGTTAAGTGGTGAAAAGTGGCCATAAAACCAGCCATTGAGTTTATCGAAAATCGGTAACAGCTTCTCGGGGAAGTGATTTTTAATACCGCTGCAGGTGATTTGGTAGATGTTAGGACTACTGCGTCTAAAACGAATACTGATGTCGTAACTAAAGGAGTAATGCACATCGCCGGAGAGGATCACAAACTCCTCAGGGGTTTTTCGGTGCATAAAAATACTCAGCAGTGCATTGGCGGCGCCCGGGTGGGCCATCCAGTTTTCGGCGTCTACTAACAGGGAACCGCCGATCAGAGTGGCTGTACGCTGCACAGCTTCAATCAACTTGACCCCAAACATGGGCGCAGGTGAGACGATAATGACCTTCGACTGGCCGAGTAACTCTTGCTGCAAATCCATTAACGCCTCCCAATCCATCAAGCCGGAAGGTTTTGCAAGATTAGATTCACTGCGCCAGCGGCGGGTACGGGTATCGAGCACGACCAGTTTGGGCGAGGACTCTAAGGTGTAATGCCACTGCTCAAATTTAAGTAATTCATCGATGAGCAGATCCTGACTTTCGCTTTCTTGTCGCGTAAAAAACGCATCGAGCAGCGGGCGGATATCGGCGGCAAATTTATCAGGCGCGTTGCCAAGTCCTTGGAATAAGGTGTAGCCGATTAAGGCATTACCAATAATGCGTTTCGAAAATGCGTGTTCGTAGGCCGCTTGTTCCCATTTAGCAGTCAGGTTCCAATCATCGGTGACGTCGTGGTCGTCAAACATCATGTAAACGGGAATGTGCGCCATAAAGCGCCTCACCTGCGTCAGCCCAGCTTTAAAGCCGAGCAAATGTTGCCATTCATTCTGCCAGCGGGCGTTATTTGCGGGCGTTAAGCCGTCGACATCCTTCGAGATATTCACTAATTCCCACAGTTCAGGTGACCAAGTGAGTAAATACAGGGCGATGATTTCATTTAGGCTCACCAAATGATTTACGGCGATGGAGGAGGTAAAAATGGGGTGATTGCGATACCAACGCCAAAGCGCAGTTTTGGCCGGATATTGGGTATGAGGCAACAGGTTTTTATGCCGTTGATACAAATATGCGGGCTGATAATGAATGTCTTCACTAGTGGTGATGCTCGCGCCTTCAAATTGCTCATGTTTAAGACCAAGCAAATTGATGACTTGCCCTATGGCGCTTAACATAGGTCCCGCAACATCATCAATATAGACCTGATCACCACTCATTATGATAAGTGCAGGGCGATCATCCTCCGCACCCCTGTTGATTATCTTGGCTAAATGGGTATCGGCGGCTACCAGTGCATCGTCACTGTGGTGATGCGGATTGCGGCAGGAACCGTGGAATACTTGGGTTAATTCAGGGGTAAAACGTACACTTGGCGTCGACGCATCGCCGTAGTTTAGCTGGCTTATCGTGGCAAAAATATCACCATGCTGAGCGGCAGACACTTGGTAAGGTGTGACGATATTGGGCGCGAGCAACTCTGGGCGCGACAGTATTATTAGATATTGATGGGCATGTTGCCCAAGTGGCACATAGTGTAAATCGGCATCCTGCAATAGGTTCTCTTGCTCACCAAGACGCAGCTTAAGTTCAGTTAATGGCTCACGACTTACAAACCACAGGGTAAAGTGTGAGGCATCGCAGTGGCGCAGCATGGGGCCAGCTAATATCAGAGGAAGTGTCGTACTCAAATTCTGCCTATGGGTATTTGGGTTAATCTTGCATGAGTTAACCCTAAGTAAGTTTGGTTTAGAAGAGTAAACAAGTGCGTTGAATATGAAAAGCTTTTAGAATTGTTAGCCATAAATATGCGTTGAAACTGAATGGGGCGATATGGCTAAGATTATGGTCACGGGGGCGACTGGGCTACTCGGTAGAGCTGTCGTAAAACAGCTTGAATTAACAGGACATGAGGTTATCGCCACGGGTTTTAGCCGCGCAAGTGAACGAGTGCATAAACTCGATCTTACCGCCCCTTCGGATGTCGAGGCATTTATCGCCCGCGAGCAACCGCAAGTGATAGTGCACTGCGCCGCCGAGCGTCGCCCCGATGTTTCCGAGCAAAATCCGCAGGCGGCATTGGCGCTTAACTTAACCGCGAGCCAAGCCTTAGCTATGGCAGCTAAGGCCAATAACGCTTGGCTTATCTATATTTCCACTGACTATGTGTTCGATGGCACTCAACCTAAATACGCTGAAGATGCAGTCACTCATCCGGTTAATTTTTATGGTGAATCTAAGCTAAAGGGCGAAGAAATCGTGCTAGACACTAGCGCTGATTTTGCCGTGCTACGCTTGCCAATCCTTTACGGCCAAGTAGAAAAGCTGAGTGAATCTGCTGTGCTAGTGCTGGTTAACCAATTGATTGAGCGTCGCGCTCAGGGTGTTGATCATTGGGCGATACGCAGTCCAACCTCGACCGCCGATATTGCCCAAGCCATAGACAAGATGATTGCACAGCATATTGAACATTCTACCGTGCAGGGGATTTATCATTTTAGCGCCGCAGAGACTATGACTAAGTATCAGATGTTGTTGACCTTAGGGGATATTCTCCAACTCAGTACCGCGCACTTAACGCCTGAGTCTACGCCGACAGATAACGCCAAGCGGCCAAGGGATTGCACCTTAAGCTGTGCGCGTTTAGCTGCGCTGGGGATTAGTTCTGAAATCAATTTTGCCACAGGCGTGTGCCAAGCATTAACACTATCGAGTGGTGCACTTGCCACGCTCGGACTCACTCTGTAGGAATCGCCATGGCTAAGATCTTAGGGACCAGTCTACAGGCTGCCGACCAAGTCGCATTACTGCGAACCTTAGGTTTGCTGCTGCAAATAGGCTTAACCACGTTTGCCGCCGATACTTTTGGTCTTAGCCTGCAAATGGAGCCGTTAGTGCATGTGTTAGTGCTAGAGGTGTTATACCTTTCGCTCACATTGGCGCTACGTAAACCCTTATTTGCTAAGGAGCGCGGCCTCTTTATTGCGCTCAGCTTAGACACGCTATTTTGGATATCTTGGTTGCACTTTTCCGGCGGCGCGACCAATGCGTTTATCTCGTTATTACTGTTGCCGATTGCACTTGCTGCTGTGACTTTGCCGATCTGGGCGCCTTGGGCACTGACGGCTATTTCAACCTTTGCCTACAGCCTGATGATCTTTACTGTGCCCGAATCCCCCATGCAGCACCACGGTATGGACATGAGTTCCCACTATTTAGGCATGTGGTTCAACTTTGTGATTTCAGCTTTGGTGATGACAACCAGCGTAGCGTTAATCACTAAGCGTATGCGCCGCCAAGATGCGCAGTTAGCTTATATGCGCGAAGGGCAATTGCGTCAGGAGCAACTCTTAGCCCTAGGTACAGTATCGGCGCAGATGGCGCATCAATTGGCCACGCCGCTCTCGAGTCTGAGGTTATTACTCGATGAAGTAAAAGAAGACATGAGCGATACCTCGATAACGATTGTCGAGATGGAAACTGCGTTAGGTCGCTGTGAACATACCCTTGCCGAGCTGAGATTAGCGACGGAGTCGATCCGCGATCGCCGCCAGCGCCCACTAAAGATCATTGAGCTGGTGGACAGTTTAAAGCAAAAAACCTTGTTGTTAATGCCGCAAACTGAACTGAATTGGTTGATCACTTGTATGCCTGAACAACTGGCAGAGCAAAGTATTCTGACTGATATGAGTTTAACGCCAGCCATCATGGCCTTGATTGAAAATGCTGCCCGCGCTAGCGCCGAAACCATAGGTGCGCCGCAGGTGGATATCAGTTTAGATATAGCGCCAAACGAAGAGCAGATCTACTTGCAGATCCGCGATTATGGCACTGGTATCGCGCCCGATTTATTGCCACAGTTGGGCACCTTACTCATAGAAAGTCCCAAGGGTTTAGGTGTCGCTTTGCTACTCAGTCATGCCAGTTTAGAGCGTTTGGGTGCAGAGTTGATTTTGGCTAATCATCCCCAAGGTGGCACTGTGGCACAAATTCGTTTCACTATATTAAGGGGGCTGGCGTCGTCTGTATCGCACAAGACTAAGGTTAGTGACGAGGTAAGTTCATGAAACGTTTGTTGATTGTTGAGGATGACCTTTCCCTTGCGAGTATTTTAGGCCGCCGATTAACACGCCATGGCTTTGAATGCCGATTAACACATGATGCCAGTGATGCTCTGCTGGTGGCGCGGGAATTTCGTCCTAGCCATATTCTTTTAGATATGAAGCTTGCCGAAGCCAATGGCCTAGGATTAATTGTGCCGCTGCGTCATCTGCTGCCCAAGGTGACTATGGTGTTACTCACCGGCTACGCCAGTATCGCCACTGCGGTGGAAGCGATTCGTCTCGGCGCCGATAATTATTTAGCTAAACCTGTGGATACCCAAACCTTGCTCGCCGCACTGGAAATGGATGGGCATTCCCATACTCTTCAAGAAGATGAAGTCGACGATTCGCCACTTAATCCTAAGCGTTTGGAGTGGGAGCATATTCAGCAAGTGCTCAATGCTAACCAAGGCAATGTGTCCGCCACGGCTCGCCAATTGGGAATGCATCGTCGGACGTTACAACGTAAATTGCTGAAGAAACCAGTGGGTGAAAGTGGACATTTGAAGTAACGATTCATCCACGTGTGGGCAAGGGGCAAGGGGCAAGGGGCAAGGAGCAACAGGCAACAGCTTAAGGCAAACCTTATGAGGTACTGAGGCTGAGCCGTTTGACCATAAAAAATGCCACTCAAAAGGGCTGAGTGGCATTAACAAGAAAACGAGAAGTGAATCGATGAATTAGCGCTAGGATTTTACGCTAGCGCCACTGCACGATTAGGTTATGCGATTAAAAATTAACGGTTTCTTCGTTTGAGCAAGGGCCGTTAGTTTCACACACTTTATAGGTGAAGCTTGCGCCAGCTAGGTCAGTGAAGCGGTCAATAAACGATGAACTGCTTGAAGTACCCACCGCAACACCGTTACGGAAGATAGTATATTCATCAGCGTTGTGACCTTCCCATTCGAGTGCAACACGAATGCTGCCGCGACGAGATTTGTTCGCATTTTTTACTGCCATTTCTAATGCGACTTCAGGGACTTCAACCGCAAATTCTGCCGAAGTGCTTGCTGTTGCGCCATCGTTGTCAGTTACAGTCAGTGTCACTGTGTAGCTGCCTGACTGGGCATACTGATGATTGACACTCGCACCTGCGGCATTTGTACCATCACCAAAATCCCAGTTCCATGACGTCAGGTCGCCATCGCTGTCAGTACTGGTGCTTGTGAAGCTACCGTTACCGTTAGCAAAGCTTGCAGTAAAGCCTGCGGTTGGAGCTTGGTTTGGTGTGTCATCGCCGTCATAAGCACCCACTAGGCTCACACCTGTGTAGCTGCTATAGCCGCTGACCATCACCCAATAAGTTCCCGTTTGAGCAGGATCAATAGCACAGCTTTCGGCATTACCTGACTTGTATGGACGGCAATCATAGCTGCTAGACGTCGGCGCTTGACCAAATTTAACATACATGTCCGCATCACCTGTGCCGCCTGACATATTGAAGCTCAGGTTAGTTGCACCGCTAGCGACGTCTAGTTTGTAGTATTTTTTGCTACCTGACGCACCCGCCAAACCTGTCACAGCAACACCGTTGGCGAGCTCAGTGGCTTCTGGTGGTGGCGGTGGTGGTGGGGTTTCGCAAGGGGTGATACCCACAGCGGCAAACGCAGTGACCACATCGCTAGCATTTAAGCCTAAGTCAGTTGCGGCCGATTTAACACCACAGGCGCCTTGCCAGAATAAGCTGTCCGCCGTCCAATATAATTGGTTAGCGACTACAAATGTTTGGAATGCTTTGCGTGTATCCCAACCCGGTAAGTTAGCTAAAGTGTAGAAAGCTTTATTGAATACACCTGAACTGTGGTGCACATCGATGCCATCATAGTAATCGTCGATATGACCGATTGAGATACCGTCTAAGGTTGGATCTGCCATGTAGCGCAGTGCACCGCTGCCTTTAAAGATATCGGCGCCGACTAACCAGTCGTTTGTGCCGTGCATGTAAAATTCAGCAGCTTCACCCGCCATATCTGAGAAGGCTTCGTTCATGCCGCCAGATTGATCTGCGTAAACCAGCCCTGAGTTTTGTTCAGTGAACCCGTGGCTCACTTCGTGTGCCGAGACATCTAAGCTCACTAATGGGTGGAAGGTTGTTGCGCCATCACCGAAGGTCATAGCGCTGCCGTCCCAGAAAGCGTTTTCGTAGTTGTTGCTGTAGTGAACTCGCATCGTTAACTGGAAAGTTAACGGCGCAGTGTTGTACCACTCGCTATACATCTTGTAGATCACGTTACCGAAGTAGTGCGCATCGTTTAATGGCGAGTAAGCACCGTTGATCTCTTTAACTGTATTGCGTGGGCAAGTATAAGAGAAGGCTGTTGCGCCTGATGTAGCACCGTTTAAGTTAACGGTTTTCACGTTAGGTGAGTTCATGGTGCAGGTGTCACCGCTCACTTCAACGTCTAAGTAAGAGAAATCTGTACCGTATTCGTATTGGCCAGTCTTGATGTTACCGCCAGGACCTGTACCGCTCGCGGCGTGGTTAATCCCTTCCCAACGCTTGAGCACTTCACCTGAGTGTGCGTCAATCATAGTGAATGGACGGCTTGGCTCATCGCCATATACAACAAAAGACGTCACATAAACGAGGCGAGTTTTAGCCGCATCATCAAGGTAAAGCCATAATTTTGCTTGTTTGTTTTCAGCTTTTAGGCCGGCAACAGCTTTCTCTGACTTGCCACGAATGGCAATATCTAACGCTTTGTTAGCCGTTAAAGTGGGTTTGACAAAATCAGCCGACTTTTCAATATTTTTTAATACGCGGCCAGACATGTCGCTGTAGAAGCCCATGCTCGATTGTGACGTTGCAACAGAGAAACCATAAACAGGCACGTCATGGAAATATTGTTGTAAACGTTGTTTCTGCTTGCCTTGACCTAGGTCGAGTTTTTTCTCGACTTTGAGTTGGCTACCTGCGTCTAAGTTGAACTGAGACACTAAGTTATTGCTTGAAGACGCGCTTCTAAGAGTACCGACATCGACAACATCGGCAGCAAATGCGGATGTGCCTAACGTGGCCGACACAGCAATGAAGAGTAGCGACAGTTTTTTGTTTAGCATCATGCTTAAAATCCTTTTTCCGTTTGTCATTAACGTTGGAATGCCATACTGCTTAACTGGCTCGGGCGAGCGTTTTTTTATTGTAATTTCTACAGGGTCGTCGGCATCCCTCTGCCATGGCCGAATAGAATGAGCTGTTGCTCAGGCGGAAATTCTCAGATTTTTATTCTGTGTAAAGCGTGAATAACCGCATGACCTTATATGTTATTTAAATGTAAAAGTGTTAACAATCGTACAAAGGAACTATCTTCAGCATTCATTTAGGTGCTTTTAAATTTGAATTAGGACTTTTGGGTAATAGCGATTTAGCCTAGTCAAATGGCGGGTTTTGTGAGTCGTAAAAAGTGCTTTATTGATGAATTTTCATTGGGTTAGGTTGGAATTGTTAGCGAGGTTAAGCGGGTTGTTTCTAGGCGGGTGATTTTTGAGCGGGTGGCTTTAAGGATTAGTGGTGCTTTTGGGCATAACCCTTTTTTAAGGGCAAAGATCCATCGCTTTGCCGGATTCATTTTGAAAAATGTACTTTGCAAGAGCCATTTGAAAGATGGCCTTTGAAATATGTACGTTGCAAGAGCCCGTACGCATCGCGCGACTTGGCTTACTGTTCAGCTTATTTCACCAAGGTAACTCAGTGCCATCGTAGGCGAAAAAGCACCCTGTTTGTGCCGGAGTGGCATTGGCAATGATCGGCAGCAAGCAGTTGGCGACATACTCAGGTGTAAACAGTTTGCTTTTAGGCACACTCTGTTGAAAGGGTTGAGATAATGGCGTATCTGTGGTGCCCGGATGCATGGCTAATACTACGCAGTGTTTCATATTCCGCTGCCACTCAATCGACAGTGTTTTGAGAAACATATTCAGCGCAGCTTTTGAGGCGCGATAGCTGTACCAGCCACCTAATCTATTATCGGTAATGCTGCCGACTTTTGCCGATATCACGGCAAATCTTGCCGAGTCACTTTGTTTTAAGGCATGGCAGAAGTGCTTCGCCAGCATGACGCTGGGCAGGGTGTTGAGCGTTAAATTGTGCTGGAAAAAGGCGATATCCAATGACTGTAGGCTTTTTTCTGGCCCTTTATCTTGGGTGTGCAAAATCCCGACACAGTTAATCATCCAGTCTAATTCAGTGAGTTGTTCACTCAGCTGTTTAATCTCGGCCTCATTGGTCACATCTAGCGCATGCCATTGGATATTATTCTGCGTGTCTTGAGGAAGATGATGCCTGTAGGTGGCGTGCACGGTTGCGTCGGGATATGTCTCTTGGACTCGCTTAACCATGGCTTGACCAATACCCCCACTTCCACCGACGATAAGTACTTTCATGGCAAATTCTCCCTATCCAAATATCTATATCAAATTCTTTATATCAAACTCTTTATATCAATGAGTCACGCTTAACATTACTCAGCTACAAACGGTTTAGGTGAACGAGGTTGTGTTCCGCTGTGGCTAATATGGCGCTTCTTACGGACTCGTCCATTTTGTCCCAAGTTTGGTATAGCATGCCGATCCTAGGATTTTGCGATAATCGCGCGCGGTGTTTGTCCATAAAGCGCCAATAAAAGCTATTGAACGGGCAGGCGAGTGTGCCGCTGCGCTCTTTTATCTTGTAATGACAGCCGCTGCAGTAATCACTCATTTTATTAATGTAAGAGCCGCTGGCGGCGTAGGGTTTAGTACCGACAATGCCGCCGTCGGCAAACAATGCCATGCCGCGGGTGTTGGGCATTTCAACCCATTCGATGGCGTCAACATACACGCCTAAATACCACTCATCGACTTGATTTGGCTCGATTTCGGTTAATAAGCAGAAATTGCCGATCACCATTAAGCGCTGAATATGATGGGCGTAGGCAAAATCTAATGATTGGGATAAGGCTTGTCGCATGCAGTTCATTTTAGTGTCGCCATGCCAAAAATAATCGGGCAGCGTCCCATGGACATCGAGCGCATTAGTGCTGGCGTAATGCGGCATATTCGCCCAGTAAATGCCGCGAACGTATTCTCGCCAACCTAATATCTGCCGCACAAATCCTTCGACTTGAGCGATATCAATCTCAGCATTCGTTTGATAACTTTCGATGGCCGTATTGATGACTTCTAACGGGCTGATTAATTTACTGTTAAGGCTGAATGATAGTCGACTATGGTACAAGCTCCACTTGGCAGGATGTTGCGCTGTCATGGCATCTTGAAAACGGCCAAAGGAAGGCAAGCAAACCTGACAAAAATACGTTAATAATTCGAGGCTTTGCGCACGGTTTATCGGCCACAGCAATGGCGCATCAATACGACCCATGGTCGGAATTTGATGACGTTCAAGACGTGCGAGAATTTCCGTCACATCGAAGCTAAACATTAATGGCTCAGGCAAGACTTTTATATCTTGAGTTTTAAGTTTCTGACGGTTGCTGACATCAAAGTTCCATTGCCCGCCGAGTGGTTTTGCGTCATGCATCAAGATGTTGTAACGCTTACGCATGCGGCGATAAAAGTGCTCCATCATAATGTGTTTGCCGACGGGGAACTGCGCATCGATTTCGTCAAAGGGCAAGATAAAGTGCTCAGTATCGACACAGTTCACCACGGCTGTGTTGAGTTTAAGCTGACTTAATTGCTCAAGTAAGCGGTATTCATCAGGCCTTTGGTATTCAAACTTGATCGCGCCAACCTGTGTCACTTGATGTTGAATTAGAGTCAGTAGATCGCTATAGCCTTGGGTGCCATCATGAGTGTCATCTAGATTCAAATAAAGCACTTGATGCCCTTGCGCACGCAGCTCTTTGGCAAATTGCGCCATTGCCGCAAAGAAGGCACATATCTTTTGCACATGATGGGTCACATAAGTGTTTTCTTGGTGCAGTTCTGCAATCAAATACAGTACTTGGTCATCAACACGGTTAAACCAAGAATGCTGGGCATTGAGTTGATCGCCTAAAATTAGTCTAACTGTATGGAATTGCTGTAATTGCATTAAGTGGACTCGTTGAATGACTTTCGCGGTTAAGCATTTCGCGATGGGATATTGCCTGACATTACGAATTGGGTTGCAGTGAGGATCACAAAGCAGGGTATTTGTCGTGATTTCGACAAGGAGGTTTATCTAAGCTTGGTTTGATAGCTTTTAAAGCAAAGTCAAAGTCGTGGGGCTTCCCCCCTTGATTTCAATCAAGAGCCCTTGCCGAACAACGTCCATGTCTAACCGCCAGTTCGTCATCTTTGGCTCTCGTTTGTACCGCTGTTTCGCAGCACTCACCCTAGCGAAGTTACATGCATTAACTCTTTATTTATAAGCAGGGCTTCGTGCTTATTCAAAATCGCTAACGCTTACGGTGGTACATCCCTATTAATTAAATAAAGAATACGAAAGCTAACTTGGCATCCATGCCTCGCTCATGCGATTTTCTTCAACGCCCTTCAGCAACTTCGCAGGGGAAGGTAAACTTCTGAAGTTTTAGGGTTGTTTGTTAGTATTTAAAAAGAGTACTAACACTCCATTTTTAAAATTTAACAATGGGAGTCTAAATAACAAGAGCTAATTCATATAATAAGGCTGGTGGAGCACGTTTTATATTACAAAAATGAGATTGGGTATCCTTAGATATAAAAACATCGGCCTAGACCGATGTTTTGGGGTTGTCTGATGCAATAAAATTCACATAAACAGTGAGATAGCTAACCACTAATCCCAATATACTGTATAGACATGATAGCCAGCATACGGCTTAGGGGATAGTTGATGTTCGCCATAGGGCCAGCCTGTCCCCATTCCATCTGCCGCGATTCCTTCAATCCATTCTTCCACTTCCGCCAGAGGCGCACAGGTAAGAATATGAATGTTCTCAGCTGCAGGCCATAGCTCATCATCCTCAAGTGCTTCGGACCATTCATCGTGCATCCCAACATAAACACCTTGCACATCTGACCTATGTTCGATTTCTTTCAAGCAACGATAGATTTCTTTGATGGATGGTCGACCATAACCCCAATTATTGGGTGCGATAGACTCTTCATCTTCGTTTTCTAAAAAGTACTCATTTAATGTCACTACAGGACAGTGCTCTGGATCGGCGGTCGATAAGGCGCTTAATTTATTGAGTAATTCCGTTCTCGTTGTCACTGACAATACTCCATTTCTAAGATTTGTTTCCAGCGAAGGTTTAACTGTTTTATCACATATGCAGGGCAAATAATAAATCTGGCCATCCATTTTAGAGCAACAATATAATGCACTTTCAGGTTGCCTACAAAGAAGCTGTTTTCAAGACACCCAGCTTAAATGGCGTGGTAGTTAACCTCCGACTATAAGCATTAAACAAGGAGGTTTATATGCCGCGTCCTCTCAGAACTCAATAAGCCTTGAAGACATTCCCTATTACCATTGCTATAGCCGCGTTGTGCGGCGTGCTTTTTTATGTGGCGATGATGCCTATTCTGGGAAAAATTATGACCATCGCCGTAGTTGGGTTGAGTCACTACTGTTTGAACTTGAAGCCGTTTTTGCTATCGATGTTGCAGCCTTTGCGGTGATGTCGAATTATCTGCATGTGGTGTTGCCAGCCGATATCGACAGTGCCAATCGTTGGACTGACCGCGAAGTACTTGAGCAGTGACATAAGTTGTTTAAAGGCGATAAGTTAACGCAAAAATCCGTTTAAGGAGAGCTAGTTGAGGCGCATGAGGTCAACCGATTAAAGCATTCAATCGCAATTTACCGCAGCCGATTATGCGATATATCATGCCTAAGTTTTCAAAAGAGTGCGATGTTTGAATGAGCTAATAGCAAGACAAGCAAATCAAGAAGATAACTGTACAGGCCGCTTTTAGGAGGGACGGTTTAAATCACTGGCCTTACTTGATGAAGTTGCTGATTTAAAATGGTAGGCCTGATAATTTTCATTCCATTATCCTTGACCATGTGATCGCAGTGTTCGCGCTTCCTTATGCTGCAAATGGCGCCATCAAGCGCTTAGGGATAACTCATTTTTAAATCAAAGTTGGCGAGTCACTGGCGTAATAGTCTTAATCGTTGGGTGCATTGATCAAAAAGTTATTATTTTATAGTATGTTACTCAATTTTAATGCGTCACTTAACGCAGCAGGAGCTTAGTTTGTATGCGGGAATATGATGGAATTGAAAAGCGTTACCAAAGGCCTGATGCCGATTTAGCTAAAAGTTTGATGATTATCGAAAATTTATTGGGTTTTACGCCGCTAGAGGATAGGTTGGAATTTGATTTGTCTTTTTGGGCTGGCGGCTCAGGTGTATTCGATAAGTTGGCGGTTTCATGTTCTGTGACTCCAGAGCAAATGGTACTCGCGCAAGATAAGTTGAAACTCTATTCCCCAGAGGCGGCGATAGCATTGGATGAATGGCGTGATGATTTTATTTGGTTAGTGGAGGATGAAGACGTTTGTACCGATGTGCTGGTTAGGTCGGCGCATTTTATTAATGAGAATAAAGCGCCATTTCAAGATGTTTGTCTTAAAACGCAGTCCATTTATTTCGCTTACATGAGTGATGTGAATGGCTGGACTGCGGTATGGGGTCAGCAAGATAGGCTCAATTATGCTTATTTCTGCCAAGGATAGCCTTTATCTTTAAGTGATTACCGACAATCGCCAGTTAAGTCTTATTTACCAGTCCGTAATCAAGGGCGTAGCTTTTAAGCTTGGCATCGAGATCATCTAGATCTTTATAAAACTCGTCATCGAGCTTATCGAGTACGCTGTACAGGTCTTGGTTATCGGTTGCGGCTAAACGACGATCTCTGTCTATTGGTACTGGCTTTTCGCCAAACACGGCCTGTTTTGCTTGGTGTAGTAAGTTTAACGAGTGGCTTGCTCCCATTTGGATAAGTCCACGTTCAGCAAAGGCGTAATGCTCACCTGAAGAGTTGTCGAAATACTGAATAAATCCACCATTATAGACTTCGCCAGATAAGCAGTTCACCGCATAGTAGTTTTGTTCCTCTGGTCTAAGCGTATAAAAACCTTGATCTTTGTTATGTACCCTTACAACAAGATCTCGCCAAAAGGCTCGAAAGGGACAGGTTTTATCGAGTTCACGCTCTTGTTGGTAGTATTCCTTCGCACGCTCGAGATTTGCACGTATGCCATGTTTGCAGGGCATGCATAAACCCTCATTTTTCTCGGCGGTACTCGGAAGGATTAAGGTTTTACATTCTTGGCAGGGGATTTTTTCCGACATGGTCTTTCCTTTGATACTCAAGTCAGTAAGAGAAGTCACAGCTTCACAAGCTACCCATTGTTAAATTCTCTGTTTCTAGAGTTTACATCCCACAATTAAGTGTCCATTTACCTAACGTACTAGTTGTACTTTATGTTCATCGCAATCAGCGGTTCGCGTGAGGCTTTTTCGGCGCGTAGGCGGGCGAGGTATTTTTCCCATAGATCCACTTGGTGGGTGGCGAGATCGTAGAGTACTTTCCACGAGAATAGGCCTGTGTCGTGGCCGTCATCGAAGACGATTTTCACTGCGTAATTACCGACGGGTTCTATGGCACTGATGTTGACGTTTTTCTTGTGGGTGACCAGCTTGGGGTTGCCGTGACCATGCACTTCGGCTGAGGGCGAGTAGACTCTGAGCATCTCGCAGCTGAGCTGATATTGCTCACCATTATCGAAACTGATTTCTAGAATGCGCGATTTACGTTTCAGTTTAAGATCGGTGACATTGGGCGTTGCTGTGGTCATAGGTTGGCTACCAAGAAAATGCTAAGGATAGGATAACGACTCATTAAAATAACACCTGACTAATGTAACCACTCGCGGCCAAGGATACAAAGGGTAAGCTAGGGTCGCCTAGCGTTTGGAGTCGACTTTTCGGTTGAGTCACACTTTTGCATTTGAGTCGCCGTTCACCGCCAAGTCGTTTGGGCTTGGCGGTGAACGGGTTTTGCACTAGAGGATAAAGCGGCTGAGATCTTCGTCTTGGACTAAGTTATCTAAGTGGGCGCTGACATAGTCGGCGTCGATAACAAAGGCGGAGCCCGATTTTTCCGATGCCTCGTAGGAGATGTCTTCCATCAGCTTTTCCATCACAGTGTGTAAACGACGGGCGCCGATGTTTTCGGTGCGCTCGTTCACTTGCCATGCTGCTTTCGCAATGCTGTCGATACCCGATTCGCTGAATTCAACTTTCACGCCTTCTGTGCCCATCAGCGCGATATATTGCTCGGTGAGCGAGGCGTGTGGCTCGGTTAGAATGCGTTTAAAATCATTGGCTGATAATGCATCTAGCTCGACACGGATCGGTAAACGACCCTGTAATTCAGGAATTAAATCCGATGGTTTAGACATCTGGAATGCGCCCGAGGCGATAAACAGTATGTGGTCGGTTTTTACCATGCCGTGTTTTGTGGTGACAGTGCAGCCTTCGATCAGCGGCAGTAAGTCACGTTGCACGCCTTCACGGGAAACGTCTGGGCCTGAGGTTTCGCCGCGCTTACAGATTTTGTCGATTTCGTCGAGGAACACTATGCCGTGTTGCTCAACCATTTCAATGGCTTGTTCTTTTAAATCTTCTTGATTAACCAGTTTGGCCGCTTCTTCTTCGATCAATAGCTTAAAGGCTTCTTTGATCTTCATCTTGCGACGTTTTGCTGGTGCTTGGCCCATGTTTTTAAACAGACTTTGCAGCTGGTTGGTCATTTCTTCCATGCCTGGAGGCGACATGATTTCGACACCAATTTGCGGTTGGGCCACATCGATATCGATTTCTTTATCGTCTAATTGGCCTTCGCGTAGCTTTTTGCGGAAGACTTGACGGGTATTTGAGTTGGAATCGGTTTCAGTGCTTTCCCAGTCGTTTTTCGGCTTAGGCAACAGGGCATCGAGAATGCGCTCTTCGGCATTTTCTTCGGCGCGTTGGCGACATTTGCCCATTTGCTGTTCACGGGTCAGCTTGATGGCGATATCGGTCAAGTCGCGGATGATTTGCTCGACTTCCTTACCGACATAACCCACTTCTGTGTATTTAGTCGCTTCGACCTTGATAAAAGGCGCGTTGGCAAGCTTAGCTAAACGGCGGGCAATTTCAGTTTTACCAACGCCTGTTGGGCCAATCATCAGAATATTTTTTGGGGTGACTTCTTGACGGAAATCCGCGTCAAGTTGCATCCGGCGCCAGCGGTTGCGCAGGGCGACAGCAACAGAACGTTTGGCCTTTTGTTGGCCAATAATGTGTGCATCCAGCTCGTGGACAATCTCACGGGGGGTCATTTCAGACATAATATTCCTCACGGGCTGTTTAGTAATTGAGTTCTTCAATCGTTTTGAATTGATTGGTGAATACGCAGATATCCGCAGCAATAGTCAGGGATTTTTCGGCGATTTCTAGGGCTGACAGCTCAGTATTTTGCAATAGTGC
This sequence comes from Shewanella sp. SM101, assembly GCF_025654465.1. NCBI lineage: Bacteria > Pseudomonadati > Pseudomonadota > Gammaproteobacteria > Alteromonadales > Shewanellaceae > Shewanella > Shewanella sp. SM101. The sequence goes on along the minus strand of NZ_JAKKRH010000010.1, from coordinate 93,263 downwards.
AAGGGCCGCCGCTTGGGCATAGTTGCCGCCTGAACCAATGGCGACTAAGTCGTGTTCTGGCTGAACGACATCACCATTACCTGTGATGATAAGCGAGGTTTCCGCATCGGCCACGACTAATAGGGCTTCGAGTTTACGCAGCATACGGTCGGTACGCCAATCTTTGGCGAGCTCAACGGCCGAGCGCAATAAATGGCCTTGGTGCATTTCAAGTTTGGCCTCAAAACGCTCGAATAGGGTGAAAGCATCGGCGGTGCCGCCTGCAAAACCTGCCAGTACCTTGTTGTGATATAAGCGACGCACTTTTTTGGCGTTACCTTTCATGACGGTATTGCCTAGGGAGACTTGGCCATCGCCGGCGATGACAACTTGATTATTACGGCGTACTGATACGATAGTGGTCACAATGAATCCTCTTCTGGCCCGCAGCAAAAGTTGCGGTGGATGATGGGATATATATGGGGATGGATGACAATAATTCAAGTAATCGAAGAAAAAGCCACAGGGAGCGGGGGATTTTATGTCCTGTGGCGAACATTGATGTGCAGTGCGTTAAGGCGCTGATAAGGTGGAGCGACCGACAACCGTACGACCATCGATGGGATAATATTTAAGATCCCAATGTTCACTGTCTAAACGGCGATCATCTGATACATAGTTGAAATAGCAGTAGGTGTTTGGATCGCTTATAGCCCCGCCACTATACCAGTAGACGATGTCGATATTAGGTGCTTGCTGTTTTTCCCAATCAGTGTGTGTGGTAAGGACAAAGTTCTGATTATCGAGTAACGATTGCCACAGTTCTCCGCAGTAAGCGCCTTGTAATTGAGTGCCTTGGCTGCTGCTTTGAACCGTGTCTTTTCCGAGTGGAAAGCCCGTGGTGGTTGAGTCTAAAGTGCCGTCACCATAACAGGCGAGATCTTGGGTATAACCTGAGTGACCGCCCGCAAGCCAGCAACTGTGATAAAGCTTAACACCAGAGGTAAAGGCCGCAAATGTGGTTTTGGCTCTGGCATCGTGGGCATCTTGGCCTAGGTTTAAAAACCGTGGTGCTGCGACGACGGCCAAGATCCCAAGGATGATAATGACCACAACCAGCTCAATTAATGTAAAACCCTTCGAGGACTGCAAACGACTCATATTACTCACCTATCTGTTAGAGGACAATATTCTAACGGAACTTTGATTTGCAATCAGTAAGCCATTGATAATATTTAGTTGTTTAACATTGCTGTTACATGGTTATGCAGCAAGATGGTAAGCCATCACTTCACACTTCAATGCAATCAGCCGAATGTAAACGGCTTATAAAGCCATTTTGTCTATAACACGATAGCGGGTTTGTACGTAGCCATTGTCGTACTGCTGCGCGTGAATTGGCATTAATTGAATCGCTTGAGCTAAGTCGCCAAAGAGGGGAATACCTTTACCCAGTAAAGTGGGGATACGAGTGAGCGTGAGTTCCTGAATTAGCCCCGCCGCTAAAAAGCCTTGGATTGTTTGGCCGCCATCGATATAGAGATGTTTGAAGCCACGCTCTCTGAGTTGTTTGCTGATATTTACCGCATCGCCATTAAGCACTTGCACGTGCTCACTTAACGCCGCCGGTACTGTTACACCGCTGCGACTTAATACAAACACTGGGATATTTACATAGGGCCAATCGCAATCGAAGGAGAGGACTTTTTCAAAGCTTTTTCGTCCCATTACAATCGCATCGATAGTGTCGATAAAGGCATTATAACCAAAGTCTTCATCGGGATTAGTACTGGGGTGCTGATTTAAAAAGTCGATATCCCCATTGGGCGTTGCGATATAACCGTCGAGGGTCGCGGCAATAAAAACGGAGGCTTTCATTCATCTTCCTTAATGCTATTTTCGAGCGTGTTTCTCTAATGATTCTTTCAGTGCTTGTTGTTGAGCTAGGCAGTCTTGTTTTGCTTTGCCCGACATATCGTTACACGTTTGACCTTTATCTGGGCCTTCCAATATGGCCGCCGCAACATAAACTGCGGCATCGGCTGCATTGCATTCTTGTTTGCTGTAGGGGGAATTTGTATCACATTTTGAATTAAGTGGCCCAACGCAGCCACTCATACAGGTTAAGACTAAGGTGCTAAAGCTGAGTAATATTAAAGGTTTGAACATTCGCTCTTCCATGATTCATATTATTTTAGATGGTTGGGAAGTATATAACTGCTTTGCAGACGGAACTAGAACTGGATCGTTCTATTTCTACTTTAGTGGTCCTCTCGGAGGAAGGGATTCGCGGATGGAAGCAAAAAAATCCCCGAGGGTATACTTACCCTCGGGTGGAGGTTCAAAAAGCAGTGGATTTCTTGAGCGCCTGCGGGGCACAAAGGAAGGAACCTATGGCGTGATTGTGCGGGCTGCTACGATATTTAACAAAGCAAAATGCACAAACTGCGACAGCTTGTCGCAGGTAGGATGAATTTGTTATGCAGTAAGCCCACCCTACAGGGTAAATTTATATTGCAAACTGAAGATTCACACCTGTGATATTGCTTCATTTAGCTATAGGGTTCTCTTCTTGCTATCGTGATGTTGCTTATACTTTTAGGTATTTGTTTTTAAAAGGCAAATTGCGGCTGGCACACTGTCTATTCCACATTCCTCTAATGTTTTACTCATACTCTCTACAAATTCAGTTTTATGCTGTCTAGCAACCTGGTAAATCTGAAAACACAACACAATATCACTTTCAGATAGTCCTTTATTTTTAAAGGCCATTGCAGATAAATAGCAGCGGATCATAAAACAATCGAGTACGAGTAAACGGAATGCTTCCCAAGATAATTGTTGTGAGTCCGTTAAGGGGAAATGGTGGTGGTAAATTGAATATAAAATATATCGTTCAAAAAGATCCGTATGATTAATCAGTGCAGGTACTGCATGCTCAGTCCAAGCTTGATTTATTCCATCAATTTGATAATTATTTTCCTCATTACACAATAGACCAACTGCTTGGTTTAGTGAGGTAAATCGTGCGCGTGTACCTCTGGAATGAGTTTTACACAACTCATTGTGGACTGTCATGAAGGCATGCATCTGTGGCTGTGGTGTATAAGGTAAATTTTTATATTGCTCCGTCAGTTCACCTGATTGGGCATATAGTTTCAATTGCTGTAGGCGCTTATCTAGTTCTTCTATTGGTAAGATGTTTTGACGCACCTGGTCACTGGCCTTGATTAATAGCCCTATGGCTAGCAGTACTTGTTCCCAATTAACGTCCATACTGACCAATAGGTCAAGACTGTACTCATGGGTTTTTTCTAGCCACATAGGACTTGGCGTTGAATGTTGTTTTACACCACTGATGCTAGAGTGAAATTGAAATGAGTCAGGGCTAAATAACACCAAACGAGCGACTTCTGGGCAAGATAAATAGAGGCTTTCATATTTATTACCGCCAATGACTTTGTGGATCCTTGGATAAGTTTTACATGTGTGACTTAAGGCCTGTTCACCCGCTTTTGCATGTATATCACAAAGTTTATGTTTGTTAATAAATGGGCATGCACCTTGCGCATTAAGTCTAATGTCGGCCCAATCGCTTGTACTTTTCTTTGTTTCAATAAAAGCGGTCTTTGCAGTTGTTGCGAGCAATGGGTGTTTAATTGTGTTTTTATAGCTCTTTTTATCGAATGAAATTTGCCAATCGTAACAGCAACTGTCTTCGCATTCAGGTCCAACACATTGGAATAGAGTGACATAACTGGGTTTTATAATGAGATTGTCCATCGATAATTTCGTTAAATTCACAGTGATTTAGAACAAATGTAGCAAATCAAGCTCGCTCATGCCAGTTTTGTTAAGTTGAGGTTGGATGTAAGTCAGTTTGGGTAAATTAATATTGAGACCTCATCTAAACAGTGTCGCAGAAATATTTTTTAATTAGATCTTACCTCTTATTAGGATGACTTTTTATTACGCACTTGATATTGGTTCATTATTTATAAGACAGAATTCAGATTGCCTAAGTGCTGCACTAGCTCTGCCATATTGTTCACTTCGAGCTTTTTCATGATTTTTGCGCGGTGTACTTCAATCGTGCGCAGGGATAAAAACATCGCCTCCGATATTTGCTTGTTAGTCATGCCTTGGATCACATGGGCTAACACTTGCTGTTCGCGCTCGGTCAGTTGGTCAAACTTATGCTGCAGACTTTGCTGCTCGAAGGCCGCTTGGCTTTCACGCTGTGCCTTTTCAATCGCTTGTACTAATGCTTTACCCGATACGGGTTTTTGAAAAAAATCGCAGGCCCCCTTACGAAAGGCGCTTAACGCCATAGGTAAATCGCCGTGTCCAGTGAGAAATATCACGCCTAGCGGGCTGTGGGTTTCCAGTAATTTTTGCTGCACTTCTTGGCCGGTGATTTCCGGCATTCGACTATCTAAAATCACGCAGCCCGCCTGTGATAATGCACAGTGCTCAAGGAAGTCGCGGCCGCTGTTGAAGGTTTGCACTTGATAGCCAAATTGTCCGAGCATAAAGCCCAGTGAATCCAGAATCGCTTCATCGTCATCGACTAGATAGAGTGGCAATTTTATCGACATGGTGTTCCTTGTGGGGCGGTAAGCATGCTATCAGCTTAAGCTGGGTGCAGAGTGGGCTCAATTTTAAGCCTAGGTCTTGGGAGATACATCACTAAATTAGCCAATTCCCTCTGGGCATAAACCAGAGTTTGGCGGCATTTCACAACTTGATTTTTATCTGCGAGCTAAAGTCGTTCCATGACAATGGCATATAAGAGTGGGTAATAGAGGCGATGACGATTGACTCTTGGTGTAAAGCGATATTGATGGGATTCTTGCTGAGTATCATTGGGCTTAATCCGTCCTATGCCAACGAAGCGACAGAAGTTAACCATTTTAGAGTCGGAGTGCTGGCAAATCATGGCGTGTTACAGGCCAAGCAGCGTTGGCAACCTATGATGGATTACCTCAGTGAGCAAGTGCCTAATAGTCATTTTGAAGTCGTGCCTGTGGATTTTAATGGCATGCGTAGTCAGTTACTTGAGCATGATTTGCAGTTTATCGTCACTAACCCTGGGCAATATCTGCATCTAAGTAACAATTTCCCGTTGTCTTGGCTTGCGACAATGAAGAGTCGTAAGCATCAAGGCAGTACTTTTACCATAGGTGCGACCATTATTGTCCGCGCCGACAGCCCTATCCGTACCTTGCAGGATTTGCGCGGGCGCAATGTGGTCGCCAGTGATCCGCAGGCCTTGGGGGGGTATCAAGCGGCAATGGGGTTACTGCATAAAATGGGTTTTTTACCCGAACAGTTTTTTGGGCAAGTGCGCTTCCTCGGGTTCCCGTTAGAACCGCTTATCTATCAAGTCAGAGATGGCAGTGCCGACGCCGCAATAGCGCCTTTTTGTACCTTAGAGGAAATGATCGCAACGGGTCTTGTTAATCAGGTCGATTATCGGGTTATCCATCCTGCCACGCCTGCAGGATATGATTGCGAGGTGAGCACTCAGTTATACCCAAACTGGTCATTCGCTGCGGCGGATACGGTTTCTCCTAAGTTGACGATGGCGATTACCCGTGCCTTATTCGATTTACCCGCCGATCATATTGCAGCAATTACCGCCGATACTTTGGGCTGGACTGCGCCCGTGAGTCAGTTAAAAGTGATTGAGTTATTTAAAGAATTACAACTACAGGGAGCATCACCACCACTTTATCAAACCGTATACAAATGGATGGCAAAAAATAAAGAATGGGGTGGTGCACTGTTGTTAATTTTCATTATTTCCACCATTTATCACCTGTGGCTTGAATATAAGTTTCGCCAGAAAAGTGAGTTTTTAGTCAGCACTGAGCGTCAATTAAAGGACAAGGCACTGCAGCTTGAGCGACTGCAAAGTGCGGCGATTCTTGGGGAAATAGGTGCAGGACTTGCCCATGAACTCAATCAACCCATAGCCGCCATTACCCAATACAGCGAAGGTGCCATGCTACAACTGGAAAGGCTTGGGCAAGATAATCCGGAACTCTATGATGTACTCGGTAAAATTAATGCGCAGTCGATTCGCGCCGGAGCGGTTGTGCATCGTATTCGCGGTTTACTCAAGCGGCGTCAGGCCAAGACCGAACCTTTAGATATAGTGCCAGTGGTGAAAGAAGCTTTAGCTCTGTTGCGGCGCGAGCTAGACCGCGCGAATGTGCAAGTGAATGTGCGAGTGCAGGGTGAGCCCTTTGAACTGATGGGCGATAGCGTTGGTTTAAGTCAAATGTGGGTCAATTTAGTAAAAAATAGCTTAGATGCGTTAGAAACCTGCGGCGATAATCGTGTGCGTCAATTATGGATCGATATCTATTATCATCCAAATGAAATCAAAGTGTTAGTTATTGATAATGGCGAAGGGCTACAGGGGCAGGCGAGTGAGTTGATGGCATCTTTTGCCTCAACCAAAGATGCAGGATTAGGGCTTGGCTTAGCCATCTGTAAGGATGTGGTCACCCGCCATCACGGCAGCATTCAAATCGAAAACTGTCAGCAATCCACGCAAGCGTTACTCCCTTGGCAACAGGGCTGTGTGGTGACAGTCGTGCTTCCCAAGGAATAAATTACCATTAGGGCAGTGGATAGTTTTGGGCGAACTGACCAAGCTTTTCTACTAAAAACTCTATGGTGCGACGGATCTTATGGCTGGGATAATCGGTTTGTAGGTATACCAATTGCAGTGGGATCGGTGGGGCTATTTTATCGGCTAGCACTAAGTGGAGTCTGCCTTCGGTCACATCTTGCGCCACATCGAGCCAACTCTTATAGGCAATTCCACGACCTGAGAGTGCCCAGTCGCGGATCACTGCGCCATCGTTACAGAAACGTTGGCCTCTGACTTCGATTTCAACGGGCGCGCCGTTATGACTTAACTTCCATTTCTGCCACGGCTCACCGCCGCGATTTAAGATCAGTACTGCGTGTTGGCTCAATTCATTTAGCGTGCTTGGTGTGCCGTGTTGTGCCAGATAAGCGGGTGAGGCGACCAGTACCCTTGGGGTCATGGCGAGCTGACGCCTTTTAAGGTTTGAGTCGTCAAGTTGGCCATAGCGCAAAGCCAAATGGATATTTTGGTCGATTAAGTCTGTCATATGATCGCCAAAATACAGCTGCACTGTCAGTTCTGGGGCGCTGTCCATCAATTCATCGAGCCAAGCACGGATCTGGCTGCGGCCAATATCCGAAGGTAAGGCGAGGCGTACTTCGCCCTTAAGCTCACCCCTGTGTTCGGCTAAATTGGCGCTGGCGGTTTCGAGAATCGCCAGTGCGGGTTTCGCCGAATCGAGAAAGATCCGCCCTTCTTCTGTGAGCTGTAAGCGCCGCGTCGAGCGAGCAAATAGCTGACATCCTAGCTTTTTCTCTAATCTTTGCAGCGCGGCACTTGCCGCTGCCGGCGTCATGCCTATTTCTTTACTGGCTGCCGAGAGACTTTCTAAGGCTGCGATACGCAGCGCTAATTGCAGATCGTTTAAATGATACATATCAAATTATTTTTGAAAATGATTTTAATAATAGCCTGATTATCAATATAGATTAACTAATGCACAATTGCACCACTGATGTTTCATCTTAATTTCTGGTTCGGAGTGTGTATGAGTCTATTCATGTCTTACAAATTAGCGTCACTGGCATTAAACAATCGCATTGTGATGGCCCCTATGACTCGGGCGCGTACTACGCAGCCAGGCAATATTCCTAATGATCTGATGGCGCAATATTATGCCCAGCGCGCCTCGGCGGGGTTAATCATCACAGAAGCGACACAAATCTCCGATGACAGTCAAGGCTATTCATTTACGCCGGGCGTGTATACCGCGGAGCAAATTGAGGGTTGGAAAAAAGTCACAGCGGCAGTGCATCAGGCTGGTGGTAAAATCTTCAATCAAATTTGGCATGTTGGCCGTGTATCGCACCCGATTTTTCAGCAGGGTAATGCCCCGATTGCGCCATCGGCCATTGCGCCCGTTGGCACTAAAGTATGGATTGTGGATGAAGCGCATCCTGAAGGACAAATGGTGGATTGCCCAGAACCTAGGGCTATGGTGCAAGCCGATATCGACCGCGTTGTGGCCGATTTTGCACAGGCGGGAGTGAATGCGGTTGCGGCGGGTTTTGATGGCATCGAAATTCACGGTGGCAATGGTTATCTAATTGACCAGTTTTTACGCACCAATTCAAACCACAGAACTGATGCCTACGGCGGTTCTCAGGAAAATCGCATTCGTTTTTTACTCGAAATTGTCCAAGCCGTGAGTGCGAAAATTGGTGCCAATAAAGTCGGGGTTCGCCTCGCCCCTTACGTGACGTTTAAAGATATGGCGTGTCCTGAAATTGTAGACACTATTCTGTTAGCAGCTAAGCATTTATCGGCATTGGGCGTGGCATATTTACATCTTTCTGAGGCGGATTGGGATGATGCGCCACAGGTGCCAGAGTCCTTTAGAGTCGAGCTGCGTAAAGTCTTTAAGGGCAGCATTATTGTTGCGGGTCGCTATGATGTGGCGCGTGCCAATGAAGTGATTGATAACGGTTATGCGGACTTAGTTGCCTTCGGTCGACCTTTTATTGCGAATCCTGATTTGCCTTACCGTTTAATGCATCAATTGCCTTTATCTGCATTCGACAAAGGGCCCTTGTTTGGCGGTAGTGCGGCGGGTTATACCGATTATCCTACACACAACGAAGCATTGAGAGCCGTCATCCGATCCGCTGACGATGAGGTGGCATAATGGATCGGGTTAACACTTTGTATGTTCAGCGCTTACCCGCTTGGCTTAGTTTAAGCCTATGGTTTTCAGGCTTTATAGGTATCGCTATTGTGGGTTTTAGCTTAGCAAGTCTGAGCATGGATGCGTTAGCCGCTCAAGGGGCAACAACACAGGATAGTGCTAAAGTGCGAGCGACATTAGTGCCAAAAGTGGCTGCAATGGAAACGATTTCTGATGAATCACCGCAGGCACTAGCTATCGCCCGCGCCGCTTTGTTATATGCCAGTTTTTGGCACACGGGCGATGCAAGTTTTGCCCACGGCGCATTGGCGACTGGGTTTATCGACCGTACTCTGCCCGCTGGCCGCGCACAGGGAATCACGGGGCCACTCGAAGCCTCAAAGGCATTTAGGGCAGCGGTCCCCGATCTCTCTGTTTCAGTTGAGCATTTGCTAATAGTTGGCGATCGTGCAGTGGTACGTCTGCGTTTTAATGGCCGCTTCACTGGTGTCTTTGGTGAGCAAAAAGGCCAAGGGCAGAAAATCGATTTTCGTGCTGTTGACATGTATCGAGTACGGGATGGTTTCATCACAGATAACTGGCACCTCGAAGATTATCAAACGCTATTTTCTCAATTAGCTACAGGGACTCAATCATGAATCAACGTCGACGATTTTTAATGGCAGGTGGCGCCATCGCTGCTGGGTTCGGCCTAAGCCAAACGGCGCTTGCTATTGGTTTACCATCATTAGATACCTTAGAAAATGACTCCAAAAGTTCAGGTGGCAGTGGTATGAACAAAATATTTTGGCCAAGTGGTGAGCAGTTAGTGATTTCAATCTCAATGCAGTTTGAAGCAGGTGCTCAAGATAAAAATGCCGAAGGGCCGTTTCCGCCGATGGAAAAGGGCTATCCAGATACCATCACCCCGACTTGGTACGATTACGGTATGAACGAAGGCATTCCAAGGCTGCTGCGCTTGTGGCGTAAGCACAATATCAAGGTGACTTCTCACATGGTTGGGCGCGCCGCTGAACTACATCCTCAACTTGCCAAACAAGTTGCAGATGAGGGGCATGAGATTTCGGGCCACGGACAAACGTGGACGCCACAATACAGCATGTCGCCAGTAGAGGAACGCGCCTCCTATGTGGCGAGTATTGAGACGCTGCAAAGGATCACAGGTCAGCGCCCCTTAGGTTTTAATGCCTTTTGGATGCGCCACAGCACTCAAACCCTCAATATTTTGCAGGACTTAGGTTTTATTTATCACATTGATGACCTATCGCGGGACGAACCTTCAATTATCCCAGTAGGAAATAAGCCTTTTGCGGTTGTGCCTTACACATTACGTAACAATGATATCGGACGTTTTGGTGGCAACACTGCTATGACGGCCACGGCCTTTTTGCAGGAACTAAAGGATGAGTTCGATATGCTCTATCAAGAAGGTTCGACGCAGCGACGGATGATGTCGATCAGTGTGCACGACCGTATAGGTGGTGCTCCTGGACTTGTGACCGCTTTAGATAAGTTTATTCAGTACGCTAAAGGTCACACTAACGTAGGCTTTATGCGTAAAGATGCCATTGCTAAATGGGCGCTGGCGCAAAAGGACACACCGACCAATCCTGCAAGAACATTTTAGCCTGCTGTAGCTTTGTTAGAAGAGGTTTGAATGGTTAACAAAAAGCGCGTTGTATAACGCGCTTTTTGTTTTTGGGAACCCTTATTACAGCGAGTCGGAAGTGATTAACGCATGGCCAGCATGGCCCAAGTGCGGCGACCCTGCTCCAGAATAATCCCTACGGCAAGCCCTGCGGCGGCGTTGATGGCAAGGCAAGTCACTGCTGTTGATAAAATCACAAAGATACAGAAGGGCTTACCATCGATTAAGCGTTTTGACCAGGCGAGTTGCAGCCCCGCTGTGGTGAGTAAGCTGCCAAGAATTGCCATAGGAATAAGGCTTAATAGCCAAGCGATATTAGTACCCCAGCACAGGGCTATCATTAAGCACGTACTGCCAAAAATTAACGGCGCCAGATAAGTGCGAGCACCAAAATGGTATTGCACCGCAAGTCCGCCCGCACCGTGGCACATTGCCGAGGCACCAAAGGGCGCGAGCAATAAGTTGGCAAGACCAGAGCTAATGGCGAAGTTTTTGGGCGTGAGTTTGGCGGCATCTTCAGGGAATTTCTCCTGTGCCATTACAGACGTGGCAATGACCGCATTGGTTAAAGTTAATGCCAGTTGTGGCAAAACCAACAAAAGGGCGGCAGAGGTCCATTCAACTGATGTCGGCCAAGCCAATTGAAATGGAGCTGTCACTGCTTGAATATCAAAGTTAGTGGCTAAATTAGTTTGTGTACTTGCTTGCCAAATCATCCCCGCTGCTATGACTAAGGGCATGGCAAGGTAGCGCAGCGGCAAAAATTTACTGATAAATAACAGTACAAATGCCCCCACGCCAACCAGCCAAAATTCACTCATCATCTTAGTGCCCATCCACATCAGTTGCAGACCTATGGCGAGTTGAATGCCAACACTCACAGCTTGGGATAACTGTTTGGCTAACCAAGTGATAGCGCCGCTAAAGGCGAGAATTAACAGGATAATGCCCATTAACATGGCGCTTGCCTGCAACATGCCTGGGGTTAAGCCCTGAGCAATCACCAGTGCAGCGATGACTTTCATCGGTTGTACCGGAATCGGGCGACGGTAAAACAGCGCGCTGAGAATAGCGAATAGACCAAACCCCAAAAATATCCCTTGGGGTGAAAATTGATTGAGGGCAATTAGCCCTAACACCAAAGGTAAAAAAGTGCCTAAGTCGGCAAAAGCGCCACTGGTTTCACCGAGTAAACGGTTGAATGAAGGATTGGATACTGTTTGGGAAATTTTGCCCGAGGTCATACTGATTGCCGTAATTGAACACGCTATGACTACGCAAAATAAATGCCATAAAAATCAGATGATTTGGGGGGTAAACAGAGTCAAACTACCGTATTGAGTCACTCAATGAGACAAACTGGGGCAAGGTCGAAGAATGGCTGAGTCTAATTGTCTTTTTGAGTGAGAGTAACAAGATAATAAAAAGAGAGATCTTAGTGAACACTAAGATCTCAAAGGGTATTACTGGGAACTCGATTTGGTTCATCAGTTGTGTTCACTTCGATGCCTTACTAAAAGTAAGATATCTGTGATGCTCAAATCAGTGAACGATTCAATCAAGGCTGTTTGTGTTTTGGCCCTTGTTTATTTTTCATCGGGTCACCTTGATAACCTAGGGCTTGCCAATCGAGTCTTGTGCCTTTGTTATGGCAGTCGTTACAATTTAATGCTTGCTCCTTTGGTGACACCATATGGTTTATCCGCCACCACATTTCAGTGGCTGCAAAGTCATATTCACCACTGTATTTGATGCCTTTCTCAAGCATAGTCGTGTTCGCTTCCATTCCTAGTTTTGCCGCTAAGTTCCAATCAAACTCGCTCCAGAATCCCCCTTTGCCATAGGTTTTCGGTGTGATAAAAATATTGAGTTTTTTATCGTAAATTTGTTTACCCGTGTGCACCTTGAAAGGATAGATTTTTGCTTTGACATCATTTATATCGCCAATGGGATAGGTCAATTTAGTGACTGTACTTGGATCCATTTTATCACCTGCCATATAAGCATTGGCTGTGCCGTTGTACCAAGCGTATTGGGGTTTGACCATTTTTTCCCAAACAAAATCTCCTTTTTTCTTTTGGTAGGTATGCTTACCGTATTGGTCGAGTGTTTCTTTTTTATCATCTCCAGCTGTTGACCAGTCCCAGCGCATTTTTGTCGGTTCGTTTTTAGCAAAATACGGAATATGACAGGTTTGACAGGCAACTGCCGCTGTATGAGTATTGAGTTTTTTGTTCGCGTGCGGCGCTGATTCGTGGCAGTTTTCACAGCCAATATGGTCGACACCACCGGGTGAAACCCCCATAGCATTACCTGAGATCATGTGTTTCTCAGTGGTGTGGCAGTTCTGACATTGAAAGTCATTACCGTCGCTATCCATATGCACATCCGTCGCTTTGTCTGGATAAGACATGGATGAGTCTAAGTCCCCATGTTTTACCGCGTCACCACCGCCACCATAGAAGTGGCAACTACCGCAGTTATCCCGTACAGGTTCGCCAACGTTTTGAGCTATTTTAGTCAGATCGAGCTTTGCCATAGGTTCACCTGCGCCAGCGGGATCTTTAACATAAGTTCCTGTAGTGTCGTGACAAACTAGGCAGTCGACTTTGGTTTTATCTTTAAAGTCAAAGTTACTGTCTTTCCAACCATAACCCGCGTGACAACTGGTACAGCGGGGTTCATTGCTGGAAATGGCAACGCAGAAGTTATTAATGCTGTTTTTCTTACCTCTTACTACTGTCCTATCGGGAAGTTTTTGTTCTAACTCCCAAGTCCAATGGGAGGTTTTCATCACGTCAGTCGCTTGATTTTCATGGCAGACTAAACATTGTGTGGTCACCTGTGAGCCTGTGGTAAACGGGCCTTTAAGTGCCTCTTTATGGGGATTAGCGGCGTAGGCATTTAATGTCATGCCCGCTAAGGCAATGAGGATGAGCTTATTCATTTTGTACTCCCGCCCTCGATGTAACCGAGGGCTGATCGTTGTTATCAATGACGGATTAGAAGTTGATGGTGAGTGAGGCGTTGACATCAAACGCGGTATCAACCACTGGCAACATGGAATAAGCAGAGCCAGCTAGCACATCGTCGATTTTTTGTGGAGCACCCACAGGTGTACCGCTGCCTGTGTACTCGTAGTCGTAATAAAGGCCAGCAAGTTTGATAAACATTTTGGGGTTAATATCAAAGATGTAATAGGCTTCTGCTACATGTCCTCGGGTAGCTAACTTACTACCAATAGGGTCATCCTGTGCCTGGGTAAAAGGCGTCCAATATTCGGAGCCATAGTTATATTCCAGACCCAATTTGCCGTAGGGAGCAGGAATTTGTACGCCGACATAAATACCATAACCGTCTTTGGCTTCGGTATTGTCACTGGTTTTTGGCACCATAATAATCTCAGTACCAGTGCTGTTTAGCTCGGCTTCAAATATGGCATCGGATAACATGCCGCCAAACATGCCTGCGTTACCGTTAGGCTCGGCGCGAGTCCAGCCGAATGATGCAAACCATTTGATATCGTTTGCTTCTTCGCGCGCAAAACCAATTCCTCCTAGATACATGTCGCCGATAACCCCGCTGGGTTGTACTCGGGTAACAAAGTTAAAGTTGTCGAACTTTTGCATATCTTGATACATGGTGGGGGCGAAAATGCCTGCAAGCTGGGTAGGGAAGGCCATGGTGCCTTTAAAGCCGTCATTAACATCTTTGGCGCCAAACAGGGTGAACTGGAGGAAGTTGGTGCCATCGTTGATCGCATCGATATTAAAGCCACCAAGGTGAGTATCCTTGGTGACAATATCACCAAACATTTCGCCATTTCCCCATTGTGATTCAAAGCCTTGGCCGTAACAGAAACGGACGACTTGGCCTTCGATACCTGTGATTTCGCCTAGGTTGTAGCCTAACGTGGCGCCATCGAAGTTGAAGTTGACTAAATGTCCTGAAGGTGTGCCGCCACGCATTTCATTCTCGCGGTAGTGGCTGGGTGGACCATAGGTGGAAGGGCGACGACCTATGGAAAGATAAAACTCTGATCCATTAATGTTTTTCCAATCGAAATAGGCGCGTTCAACCCGCAGCCAGTCACCACTGGTATTGCCGCTACTGGTACCATCCATAGTGAAAGACCGCCAAGAATCAAATACTTGAACTCCGGTAGAATCACCCCAGTTTTTATACATACTGAGGCGGCCAGCAAAACTGACGTTATCCCATACCTTAGCTTTCAGATTTAACCGCAGGCGAGTGGTGTAAAAAATATCGTTATCTATGTCCTGTACACTTTTGGGCGCGAGCACATAGGGCATCACGCCCTGTAACATGCCATTTTGGAAGGCTGCAGCAAGGTCTGGATTAGCTTGCATCATTTTCCCTAGTGGGGAGTTGAGATCGTTGGGCATACCGAAAGCGCCGGACATGGCTTTGGCACCAAAGTCGTTGAAATTGACTTTGATGGCAGGATTCCAGACAACATCGCGGTAATGTAGTGAATGAGCTTTAGTGCGGAAATCACCTGTAATTTCAAGGCGGTCTAACGATGTGTGCCGCTCGGTTTTGTCGACGCGATTATTGAGATCATCCAATTGCTCGGTAATATCAGCAAGCTTCTGTTTTAACTCGGTAATTTTTTGATTTTCCTGTTGTACATCATTAGGTGTAGCAAAAGATTGGCCTGACATAAACAAGGCATTGGCAACGAGGATTGAGATAAGAGTACGCATAAGGTTTCTCCCAGAGTTGTTC
This sequence comes from Shewanella sp. SM101, assembly GCF_025654465.1. Taxonomy (NCBI): domain Bacteria; kingdom Pseudomonadati; phylum Pseudomonadota; class Gammaproteobacteria; order Alteromonadales; family Shewanellaceae; genus Shewanella; species Shewanella sp. SM101. The sequence goes on along the minus strand of NZ_JAKKRH010000010.1, from coordinate 78,098 downwards.
TGTTGGCATTATTGCGCTAAGTGCATTTCGCCAAATTTACCCAATAGGAGTCCCTGAGGTGTGTTCCCCATTTTTCTCGAATTGGTTTTTTAATTTTTAATTCAATGTGTTAGTGAGCAGTTGCAGGGGAGCTCTCTACCATTGTCTTAGGCCATAACGTTTGCAGAGATCAACCGCAGGTTTGGGGTTGGTCCGAGTCGGCGGCGTGGTCATACAAAAATTGCTGTATATCCTTGAGGTCTTGCTCCGAGAGGCCATTGAATACCTCTGGTTTGAATTTGTGCTTATCTTTATCAAAGAAGCGATCCCACTGGCTCATCGTTTTGGCCATTGGCGTGAGTTCACCACCTTCACCGCCTTGGCTATGGCAGGCTTTGCATTCTTTTTTGTACAAATGTTTACCTTTCTTTGGATTACCTCCCTCTGCGGCATACGCATTAATACTCAAGCTGCCGATCACTGCCATGGCAATTGCTATCTTAGTTGACGTTTTCATCATCTCATTCCTTACTTTTGTGATCATTTACATTTATTTGTTGGTTAAGTGTTTTTATTGATTCCACTTTGTAAATTAATTTATCAAATCCTACGGTGTGTAAATTTGAGGTACATCACTTTCATTAAAAAAATCTAATTGATAAAAGTTTCATTGATAAAAATCTAATTGATGATGTTATAGAGCGGTATGATTATTTTTTTCTTATTTAAAAACAATGAACTAGTCCACGTGCTAAATTAACTCTGATAACTTTGAGTTTCGAGTTTTGCGCCTAAAGCACAAAAAATGGACTGTGATTAAGCTAACACTTTGTAAAATATGCACTCACTAAAGTAGTGATGTTGAAACTTAGCAACTGTTTGGCGGGCTTTATTGGGAAGTAAATAATGCCAGAGTTGACTCTGGCATTATTGATTTTGGGGATAGGTTTGGTTGTCTTTCGAAGCAAGATAACTTAGATAAAAGTAGACTCAGAACGGATTAAGGTTGCTGGCGCGTTGGTGCTAGAACGATTTCGCGTACGCACACATTTTGCGGTTGTTGCCATGCAAACAGCGCAGCAGCGGCGACGTTTTCAGGGGCGATAACGCCGCCCATTTCTTCTTTCCAGTCATGGTAACCCGCTTTAATGTCATCGCTGGTGGTATGGCTCAACAACTCGGTTTCTACCGCGCCTGGGGCGATAGTGATAAGGCGTACGTCATCCATGGCGACTTCTTCACGAATGTTTTCTGTTAAGGCGTGCACGGCAAATTTAGTGGCGCAGTAAGCGGCGTGGTTTGGAAAAGTTTTACGCCCTGCCACTGAGCTGACATTAATGATAGTGCCAGTTTTGCGAGCTTTCATGTCGGCTAATACCGCATGAATACCATTAAGTACGCCCATCACATTGATATTGAGCATGCGGCTCCATTCCTTGGGATCTTGCACATCGATTTGGCCCAGTAGCATGATTCCCGCGTTATTGATAAGACAGCCGACCGGGCCAAATTGCGCTTCTGCTTGGGTTATGGCTGTTTTAATAGCTGCGCCGTCGGTGACATCGACGCTGATAGAAAGGCTGTTTGGTAATTCAAGCGCTTGCATTGCTTCAACTCGGCGTGCCAGTAATAGCAGCGGATGGCCTGCAGCGCTAAAGCTTTTAGCCATAGCGGCGCCAATACCCGATGAGGCGCCTGTGATGACAACCAGTGATTTAGTAACTTGATTCATTAGTATTTCCTATTAATTGGAGCCAATGTAAGCCGTAAACAAACTGTTGTTCGGCATCTTGAACTTGTTAACCAGTATAGGCTGGGGATTTTCAGTCGAAAAATACTTATTCCAGCTGGATATGATAGGCTCAGCCTATGGCACTATTGTTGAAATTTTGTGCTGAACTCGTCGGTTGTCGGAGAAGATTAAATGGTCGATTTGCGTTTGCTGCGTTTCTTTATCGCAATTTTTGAAGAGAACAATATTACCTCGGCGGCTAACCGTTGCTTTGTGAGCCAGCCTTCACTGTCTGCTGGGTTAAAGCAACTCGAAGAAGAGCTTGGTGGTCAGTTATTTGAGCGCAGCAAAAAAGGCGTTAAACCTTTGGACAGCGCGCACTATCTATACCCTTTGGCAGTTAAATTAGTCGAGGAGGCGAGTAAGTTACCAGGCTTGTTTATGGCGAAGGCAAGTCGGCAAAAGCTACGTTTGGCTGTGATGCCAGACTTAAGCCAGCGGCGTTTGGCAGGATTTTTACAGCAGGTGAATCAAGCCATTGATAAGCTAGATCTGGAGCTGGTGGATTACCAAAGCCCCGCAGATTGTCGTTTAACTATCGACAGTTTACGCCATGAAGATGAAGTGTTTTTCCCGCTATGGGAAGAAGATTATGTGCTCTGCGTCCCCAAGGATCATACCCTCGCCCAAGTAGATAACCTACGCCCCGAGCAGCTCAATGGCTTTGACTTTATTGAGTGCCCACCCTGTGAAGCCCATCAGCAAACGATAGGTTTATTGGCGTGCAGCAATATGTCGCTTAATTTGGTCGCTAAGGCTGAGTCAAAATCTCTAGTGATGTCGCTAGTGTTAGCCGGATTTGGCGTGAGTTTTTTACCCGATGGTTTGATTGAAGATGAGCCTAGGCTCAAGCAAGTGAAATTTGATGGTCCGAGAATGTTCCGTCGTATTGGTTTGTGTTATCCCTCCCATCAGGCAGTTGCGCCAACATTGGCGACCTTGTTACGGCATTTAGCCGCTCGATCGAATTAATTCCAAGTTAGTTTTGGGTTATCAGCATTCAGATTAGTGAGTCGCTAAGGGCGATTCAGTGAGATTAAGTGGAGGCTCGACGCCGTAGGATTTAAATAGTTGAGTAATTTCACCTGAGGTACGCATGTCGTCGACTATCTGGTGAACTTGCTTGGCATATTGATGCTGCGGCGACATGAGCGGAATACTGAAATAGCGGCCATTTTTGCTGATATCTACGTATGCCATCTGCTTAAGCTGGGGATCTTTAGCAAAAAATTGCATCTCATGCTGTTCGGAGGTGATGGCTAAATCGATACGCTCAGCCTTCAACATATTGATTAACTGACCGTTATCATTAACAAAAGACACTTTTAGTTGGTTTTGATTGTCATTGAACTGCGGACAGTAAAAAGCGCCTCTAAGTGCGCCAATGATATGAGGTTTTAGTTCATCGAAATGTTTGACTTCAAGTTGTCTATTCGCAAGGGCAAAGTAATAGACGTAGCGCTTGTCGTATCCCAGTAGCATAGGGTCTAGAAAATCGTTGCGCTCTGGTGTCATCGAATGGACAGGGATTAGGTCGACTTGTCCCATTTCTGCCACTTTAATTGTGCGTGCCCAAGGCACATTACTCCAATTTATCTTGTGACCTAGGCGGGCGATGACTTCATTGATGACAGCTGCACCTGGGCCTTTGCACTCACCATTTTCGACATAAATAACAGGATGCCTATCGCGGCAGTGTGCTTGCCAGACAACGGCAGAGGTTTCTGCCCTTGCTTGGGGCAGAAATAAGCATGAAATGACAATGATCAGTATCAGCCTCATACATCTTGCCTATTAAAATGGTCAGTTTTAATTATCGGGCTGGACAGTTAATTCGACTAGGTTTTATTTTTGAGTCGTGTAGCTGCGCAGGTTTGGTCAATAATTGATTGTAGTGCTTATACATCCACTGTGCTTTTTAAGTAATTAAAAATTCACTCTATTTTGTAACCAAACGGTTTGGCCTGTTAAATCTGACCAAACCTTTTCTGGGGCTCATTCGCTGCTAGGAAACTTACCTATCCGACTCAAGATAGGGCGTTAATTGGGTTTCAATAGCCTCAATTTGAGTTTCGGCGTAGGCAAGTTCGGATTCGGTTAAACATGATTTTGCGGTGTTTTGATGGAGTCGTTGAGCGCTATTCATCCCGTATTTACCAAAATGACGTAGCAATAAACTAGACCAAATAAACATTTGTATAGGTTTATTTAATTGTTCTGCGCCGTAAATATTGACCAGTTCCCGCATAGCAATTTCATGACCTAGCTCTGCCGATTTGACGTACCAAGCTTCTGCCGCTTGTAGAGCCTCTTGAGTGGGTTTTTCATCACTTAAAAATGATTCAGCCTTATAGAAATAAAAATATTGTTGTTGCTCAGCGGGGATTGGATGCTGATGCAAGAAACTGTCACGTAGACGCTCAGCCTCTCTTATCTCTAAGGTACCTAGTTGCTGACTGAATCTGGCTAATTCTTTTAGATGATCGGCTCTATTGCTCATGGCCGCGAGCTGGTAATACATTAACGCTTTAATCGGTTGGCGACTCACGCCTAAACCTTGCTCATAAATCTTGCCTAAGCCTAGCAGTGCGTCTTCATTCCACTTAAGTGCGAATTCTTCAAAGTCAATTTTAGCCTGTTGGTAATCACTCTCATTTTGTGGCGCTTTCAGTAAAAGATGAGCAAATTCAATCTTAGCGAAGTCATTACCTCTAGCGACAGATTGGCTTAACCAATGGCGCGCCTTGTCATAGTCGACAGCCAAATCTTCACCGTAGAGGAAACGTTTACCAAGATAATACTGGCGGAAATCATCGTCTGCGGCGCGCTCGCTAAGTAATGCCTCTGCACGCGCTAAATCTTTAGGTCCACCTTGGCCAGCAGCAAGCATATGTCCTAGATCATCTTTTGCTAATTCATCACCAGCGGCGGCGGATTTCTCAAAGTATTCCCGTGCTTTGATATAGTCCGAAGTGACGCGCTCATCATGCCAGTAGAGTGTGGCTAAATGGTAATAGGCTCTTTGGTTTTCTTGTGCGGCGGCTTTTTCGAACCAGTAAATTGCTTGGCTAGCATCGGGATCGAGAAAGGGCTGGCTTAGATACAAGTAAGCAAGCTCATATTGAAACTCGGCTTGCCCCGCTTCGGCATTAGGTTTGAGCTGTTCTGCCTGTGCGATTAACTCATCGAGTGTTTGCGACTCAGAAGAGAGCAAATTAGGTAGTGTGAGCATGGGTAAATATTGAGGCTCTATTTCCGCGGCTTTTTTATACCAATCGTTAGATGCTTTGGGATCGGCGGGAACTTGTGGGAATCGACCGGAATAAAGTTCGGCCATAGCAATGGCGGCAACGGCTAAGCCTTTATCGACTGCCTGCTGAATATAATCTAGGCCAGAGTTGACTTCGCCTTGATTAATCAGTGTTAAGCCATGATTGAGTAGCGCAGTAGGATCACCTGCGGCAAGTGCTTTAGCTTGCACTTGTTTTTTTTGATATTTAGCGAAAAAAATAAACAGTACAATAAAAGCAATAATTATGAGTATCAACAACATAGTAGTCCATCACTATCGATATTTGGGAGTATAGTAAACGTAAATTTTTACAAGAATGCAAGTTTACAATTTGGGCTAGGCTGATCGACTAAGCCGATCAATCCCATGGGCATTAGCGTTATTTATCTTGCAGATGGATCTCCCTAATGGGGCAGGCAATCTCGATTCCCGCCTGCTTAAGGGTGTTATAAAGAGCGAGGTTCACCTTATATTTATGCTGAAAATAGCTTTGTGTGGGCACCCAGTAACGAACCCCCATTTCAATTCCATTAGCATTAAAACCATTGATGCCAATATTAGGTGTGGTCTCTTGATAAACATAGGGATTATTGCTCAATAACTCAGTAATCACACTAATGGCTCGTTCGGGATCTGTGTTGTAACTGAGATTGAACTGGGTTTCGACTAGCTTATTGCTGAAGGAGTTGTGCAGAATTTCGCCGACGATATGCTTATTAGGAATGCTGATTTGCTCACCTTCCTCATTGGTCAGTATGGTCATGCCTAAGTGGATACGTTTAACAACGCCGCTTTCCCCTTTAATTTCAATAGTATTGCCTACCACAAAAGGGCGGGTGACGATAATAGTCACGCCTGCGGCATAGTTCGCTAGCATACCTTGTAAGGCTAAACCTGCGCCGAGGGAGGCGGCACCAATTGCTGCAACCATAGGGGTAATACTGATGCCGATTTTGCCGAGGGCGATAATCCCGACCATGACGATGATCAGAATGCGGATAAGATTGCTGACAAAATTGCTTAGGGTGATATCGATATTGTGTTTGTCGAATTGCTTAGCGACTAAGCGTGATACTTTACTGGCTACCCATAAACCTAACAAAAAGATCAGCAAAGCACCTACGAGTTGGAAGCTGTAGGTGACTAAAAACTCGGTGATGAGTTGATAAACGCCTTGTAGTTGCTGCAATTCTTGATCGAGTCCAGGTGTTATCATTATGATATCCTTGTAATAAAATTAACTGTGCGATTATAGCGTAGAAATTCCACCAAATACTTTTCGCCCTTCATGTGTGAAGCGTATCATGTAATCGTGGTTGGTTTAATGAGTCGATAGGGGGAGTCAGGTATGCTGTTCGCCTATCCAATAATGGAGTCGAGTGTTTATGAAAACGCTGTTGTTATGTTTGTCTTGTCTGTTAACCCCAATCTGGGCGTATGCTGCGAGTTATGTTGCCGGAGATGCGATTAATCCCATTTCACTTCTCGACCAAAATGATAAAACCATTAATGTGACTGATGAGACTCAAGTGCTGCTCTTTAGTCGCAGCATGAAAGGCGGTGATGTGATTAAGGATGCACTTACGCCCTTGAGCGCGACTCAAATGCCAACGGGTTTAGTTTATGTTGCCGATATCAGTGGTATGCCTTCTTTGATCGCTAAATTTGTGGCTGTGCCACAGATGCAAGATTTACCTTTTGCGATTGGGTTAGATAGGGATGGTGAGATCAGTCGTTTATTACCTGATAACAAAGATATGGCCACTATGATATTACTCAAGCAGCGTAACATTCTGGACATTGCCTATTTTGATTCCAGTGAAGCCTTGAACCAAGCCCTCGCAAAACTCAATCAGCCGCAGTAACAACTCGATTTAACGGACGTATTTTAAGGCATCCATTCGTCTTCTTTTCGCTGTGTGATTGTTACTTCAAGATAACTGTTTTTAGATGGATATTTTGGCTCCAGCCAGTCTATCCATCTCCCTTCCGATAACGTCGTAAAAAATTCACTTTTTATTCTGATAATGAACACAAATTTACCTTAGGGTTTGTGTGCATAATTATTTGTTTTATAGCGCCTTTTTCTGATGGTTCAGTTCCTTAAAGAATTGGGGAATAAAAAGTTATTAATTCAGCATAAAAATTCGTTGCGTAAAGCGAAAAAATATCGTTTACTGCGCACGTTTTTAATACATCACACTTACTGTTATCTATCTGACCCAAAGGAGACTCTGACCCAATGAGCCAATTTCAATCTATTGATGTTGCTGACTATTATGATATGGACACATTCAAGCGTATTGAAGCGTTTGCCAAAGACAAAGCAACCCCGTTCGTAGTGATCGATACCAGTATCATAGCGAAACAATACGATGACATGGTTAATAGTTTTCCTTACGCCAACGTTTATTATGCAGTTAAGGCAAACCCCGCGGCCGAGATCTTATCTTTACTAAAAGATAAAGGGTCAAACTTTGATATTGCCTCGATTTATGAGCTAGATATGGTCATGAATGTCGGTGTGACAACCGATCGAGTCAGCTATGGTAATACCATTAAAAAGCGTCAAGATGTGCGTGCATTTTATGAGCGTGGCGTGCGTATGTATGCATCTGACTCAGAAGCTGATTTGCGAATGATCGCTGAAGAAGCACCGGGTTCACGTATTTATGTGCGCATTCTGACCGAAGGTACAGATACCGCTGATTGGCCGTTATCCCGTAAATTCGGCTGCCAAAACGAAATGGCCTATGAGCTATTAGTATTGGCACAGGAATTAGGCTTAGAGCCTTTTGGTATTTCTTTCCATGTGGGTTCTCAGCAACGTGACATAGGTGCTTGGGATTCCGCTATTGGTAAAGTGAAAAGTATTTTTGATCGTTTGCGTGATGAGCACAATATCACCTTGAAGATGATCAACATGGGTGGCGGTTTCCCTGCTAACTATATTGATAAAACCAATCAATTGGGTGTGTATGCCGAGCAAATCACTCACTTCTTGAAGGAAGATTTTGGTGATGATTTACCACAAATTATTTTGGAACCAGGTCGTTCGTTGATCTCTAACGCGGGGATTTTAGTGTCTGAAGTGGTACTGATCAGCAAAAAATCTTACACAGCGTTAGAGCGTTGGGTGTTTACCGATGTGGGTAAATTCTCTGGCTTGATTGAAACGATGGACGAGGCGATTAAGTTCCCGATTTATACTGAGCGTCAAGGCGAGCTGGATAAATGCGTGATTGCCGGCCCAACCTGTGACAGTGCAGATATCATGTATGAGCACTATAGCTATGGCTTACCAAATGACTTAGCCATTGGCGATCGTATGTATTGGTTAACCGCAGGGGCTTATACGACGACGTATTCAGCAGTATGCTTTAACGGTTTCCCACCGCTGAAGGATTACTATCTGTAAGCGATTGTGATGACATTAATAAGGGCGCTTAGGCGCCCTTATTTGTCTTTAGAGTAATAGTAGGATTACTCGTGGGATTTGAGGATCTGATAAATTTCCTCTTTTAAGTGTAACTTTCTGCTTTTGAGTTCTTTCACAGTGGGATTGAAATCACTGGCGACACGTTTTTCCAGTTGTTTGATTTCCTCGTCTAACTGATTATGCTCATTAAACTTACGTTGAAAATGAGCATCTTGGGTTTTCAGGGTGGAAATTAATTCTCTGTACTCTGGAAACATCGGCATTCTCCTTGTCGTCATTTACTACACTTCAGGTTACGCCTTAACCCTAACCTTATACCAAGTCGTTAAACGTGACTTAGATCACCTTTAGCGGTCACTTAGATTAATACTAATGGATGATTTATTTTAATCTATTTTAAATCAGTGCCTTAGGTATTTGTTGCCACAGACTCTGGCATGAGTTCAGGATCTAGTTCACACTTTGTTTGGTATAAATCAGACTGACATTCGAAATATGGGCAAATTTGCTATCTTGTGAGCAGATGCTGGTGTAGTTGGTAATTTCATTACGACTAAACAATTACTTCTTGCCGATAATTCTGTGATCAAGTTAACCTTCACCGCTTCGATACTAGGTTAAAGTCGATTTTATAAGAATTTAATTATCAAAAATGAAAGGGGTTTTCACAATGGCTGATGTATTTCATTTAGGTTTGACCAAAGCGATGCTCGATGGTGCAACCTTAGCAATCGTTCCTGGTGATCCAGAGCGTGTAAAACGTATTGCCGAACTAATGGACAATGCGACGTTTCTTGCTAGCCACCGCGAGTATACAAGCTATTTAGCGTATGCCGATGGCAAGCCAGTAGTAGTTTGTTCAACCGGTATCGGTGGTCCATCTACTTCTATTGCAGTAGAAGAACTTGCACAATTAGGTGTGAATACCTTCCTGCGTGTAGGGACTACAGGCGCAATCCAACCTCATGTTAATGTGGGTGATGTGATTGTGACTCAAGCTTCAGTACGTTTAGATGGCGCGAGCTTACATTTTGCACCTATGGAATATCCAGCGGTTGCAAACTTTGAATGTACCACTGCTATGGTTGCAGCGTGTCGCGATGCTGGTGTTGAGCCACACATTGGCGTAACAGCTTCTTCTGATACTTTCTACCCAGGCCAAGAGCGTTATGACACTGTCACAGGCCGTGTAACGCGTCGTTTCGCGGGTTCAATGAAAGAATGGCAAGATATGGGCGTACTGAACTATGAGATGGAGTCTTCCACTTTGTTCACTATGTGTGCTACTCAAGGTTGGCGTGCAGCCTGCGTTGCTGGTGTGATTGTAAACCGCACCCAACAAGAAATTCCTAATGAAGCCACAATGAAGAAAACTGAAGTGAGTGCGGTTTCTATCGTGGTTGCAGCAGCGAAAAAATTGTTAGCTTAATTTTTAGTAAGCTAAGCAACACTCCCCTGCAAAGTGAGTGCTCAGAATAGAAAAGGTGCCAATGGCACCTTTTTTGTTGCTTTAAAACTATGCCGATGCCGATTAGAAATGGTATTGAGCAATCACAGAGTAGGTGTCTTGATCGACGCCTTTCACACCGTATTTATTGGTCCACAGATCGTATTCGATACCCACCAATAATTTATTGGCTTGATGATCCCCGAACAGACTCTTACCGAGATCGTATTTTAGCTGTGGGTTGAAATGGAAGTTTTCCTCGTAGCCGTTATCGTCGCTGGCAAATACCCAGTCGATAAAGCCATCGAGTACTATGTTGGCAGATCCAACAGGGATATCGATACGAAATACAGGAGTGAACTGCCAGCCGTCACTATTGTTACCAGTGCTCATACCATCGCGGCGATAGGTATTAAAGTTAAGATAAGTAAAGTATGGTACTGCTACGTCGACCCCTAGACCGTAAAGTAGGCTATGGACTGGGCCTTCACCTTCTTCATAGGTTAACGCCAGAGACAAGTCTGTTATTGGGCCAAAGGCTATTTTTTCGCCAAGAATTTTACTGGCACTAAAACGTGGCGAAATTTCACCATAGGTAGTGCTTTCCATGCCCGTGTCGTTACCTTTGAAATAGATAAAATCTTGGAAGGCAAACCAATCACCGTATTTCCAGCCGCCAGCCGTTTCCAAGGTGATAGTGGCTTGTTTGTCCGATGGCGCTAAATCGTAGTCTTCGCCATAGAGGGCTGTTGCACTGAAATCCCACCACTGTACTAAGTCACCCGCAAATGCTTGAGGAGAAAGCATTAGTGCTAGGCATAGGCATGTTTTTTTCATTGTTATTTCCTGTTGTATAGGTCGAAGTTAATTCGTGTCTTACTCAATCCGCTCTCTGACCTATGGCATGGTTTGATGGGTAAGTTCAAACCTAGCGCGAGTGTACGTCAAAGGACTTGCTCAAAAGTGGGGGCAATATATGCAAAAATTTACATTTATTCAAAGTTTTTATCGAATGTTGTTGTCAAAATCACATAATCATTAGTGAGGAGTTTTATTTTTAGATAATTGATTTTTAATGTTTTTATTGTCATTGCGCCGCTTGTGGATTGGGGGCTTGCTATCTTTTTGAATTGATTATGCTTAATTTTAAAACAACCTGACGGCTTTCGTGGGCGGATATGGGAGAATGAGGATTAAGTCATAGGTGATTGAGTGTGCGTTTTGACAGGGTAAATTTTGACATATTATGTCGATTATCCGAAACTCTGCTGTTATAGTGCAGTAAAGGACACTCTCATTTCAGGGGGAAATATGGAGTTTTCAAATCCGATTTTAGTGTGGGCAGTGATTGGTTTAGTGTTAATGCTCGCCGAAATAGTGGTTCCAGGTGGCATAATAGTGTTGCTGGGTGCGGCTTGTTTAGTCGTGGCAGGTGCGTTAGGCATAGGACTGGTCGAAGGTGTCGTGCAGAGCATGACTCTGTGGTTTATCTCTGCCATTGTGCTGTTATTGGCTTTCAGACAAGTCACTCAGAGGCTCGTTGGTGGTGATTCCCATGTGGATAACACGGATGAAGCAATCGAACTATACAATCAAATTGTTCGCGTAAAGCAGACCATAGGTCCCGGGCAAACACCTGGGCGGGTGGAGTTTCAAGGTAGTGAATGGCCAGCGCTTGGCGATGGCAGCATTATTGAGGCGGGTACCGAAGTCAGAATTATTTGTCGTGAAAATATCGCTCTAGTCGTTGAGCCTATTTCAATAGAAGCTTCCAAAAACTAAAGGATGGAATCTATGTTTGTATTTACCTTAGTCATTTTATTTATCTTTTTTATTCTTTATAAGTTGATGTTAATTGTGCCGATGCGTGAAGTGCATGTCATTGAGCGTCTTGGCAAATTCCGCGCAGTATTAGAACCTGGATTTCATATTTTGATCCCTTTTTTCGATCGCGTCTCCTATCGTCACGATACCCGTGAGCAAGTATTAGATGTGCCGCCACAGAGTTGTATCTCCAAAGATAACACTCAACTTGAAGTGGACGGCTTGGTCTACCTAAAAGTGATGGATGGCAAATTGGCGAGTTATGGTATTGAAAACTACCGTAAAGCAGCGGTGAATTTAGCCCAGACCACTATGCGATCTGAAATCGGCAAGCTGAGTTTGAGTGAGACTTTCTCTGAACGTGATAGCTTAAATGAATCAATCGTGCGGGAAATAGATAAGGCTTCCGAGCCATGGGGAATCAAGGTATTGCGCTATGAAATTCGTAATATCACGCCTTCACGCCATGTGATCCACACTCTTGAGAAGCAGATGGAAGCTGAGCGTCGTAAACGTGCCGAAATTACCTTAGCGAATGCCGAAAAAGCCGCGATGATCAATATGTCTGAAGGTGAGCGCCAAGAGGCCATTAACCTGTCAGAAGGTCAAAAACAGAAACGGATTAATGAAGCTAAAGGTACAGGTCAGGAGATCGCTATTATAGCCAAAGCAAAATCCGAAGGTATGGCAATGATCTCGCAAGCATTAGCCGTCAATGGCGGTACAGATGCGATGAATATGCTATTAAAAGAACAGTTTATTGCTCAAGTTGGCAAGATCCTCAATGATGCACAAGTCTCTGTTGTTCCCGCTGAAATGGCAAAACTTGAAGGTTTCTTCGAAGGCATGGAGCAAGTCACTCAGACTATGAGTGGCCAGAATAATCTTGGCAAAGGAGCGCGATAATGAATATTCCAGTAGATACAGATTTGATTGTGATGGCGATTTGGGGCCTGATATTTGCCATTTTTGTGATTAAACTATTTCAATCGATCCGCCTAGTACCCACTAAATCGGCTTTTATTGTTGAGCGTTTAGGTAAGTATCACAGTACGTTAGATGCAGGGTTCCATACCTTGATCCCCTTTGTGGATAAAGTGGCTTTTATTCATGATTTGAAAGAAGAAACCATTGACGTACCACCGCAGGAATGTTTCTCGAGCGACGAAGTAAACGTTGAAGTGGATGGGGTGATTTATATCTCTGTGACTGATCCAGTGAAGGCCAGCTATGGTATTACTGATTATCGTTATGCAGCAATTCAGTTGGCGCAAACGACGACGCGCTCTGTCATAGGGACACTTGATCTTGATCGTACGTTTGAAGAGCGTGATGTGATTTCAGCCAAGGTAGTGCAAGTCTTAGATCAAGCGGGTGCCCTGTGGGGAATACGTGTGCATCGTTATGAAATTAAAAATATCACACCACCTGAAACCGTTAAAAATGCCATGGAAATGCAAGTAAATGCCGAGCGTGAGCGCCGTGCATTATTGGCTAAGAGTGAAGGTGACAAACAGAGTAAAATTAACCGTTCTGAAGGGGTTAAAGCTGAAACGGTAAACCGTTCTGAAGGTGAGATGCAGCGCCGGATTAACGAAGCCGAAGGTAAGGCTGAGGAAATTTTAACCATTTCCCGCGCAACGGCAGAATCGATTGAACGTCTCGCCTCTGTTATTGCCGCGCCGGGTGGTCACAATGCCCTGCGGATGCAACTCGGTGAGCAATACTTTAAACAGCTCGATGGCTTAAGCCAGAAGAATAGTCGAGTCGTATTGCCGGGTAATATGGTGGATTTCGATTATTGGATGAATAGCATAGGCTTAACGGAAGAAAAACCGAGCTAAGGCTGTGGTTAAAATCTGAAACTAGCTAGTTCATTAAGGTCAAATACTCAGGTGTTTGGCCTTATTTTTTGGCTGAAATTTGATTCTGTGTGATGGAGAGTGGGTGGGTTAGACAGCTTCTGTTGAATGAACCGCCAGAAGCTGCAGTTGGGCATAGTTAAATTTTTCATTGAATGGAAGGCTAATAAGCTAGGCGTTCATGAATTTGGGAATGGGCGTGGGTTTCAATGAGCTTGGCAATTTGGTTTTGTTCTAATTGCTGAAGTGCAGAAATTTCGTCATAAATCTTGTCTTGAACATCCAGTGGCATGCGCACATGTTCCATAAACATCCTAATTCCCAGCATGTCGCCACTCTTGAACAATTGGCTGAATTCGGTGGCTTCTATCTCGATTAATGCATTCATAATACTTCACCCTGAGGTTGGATTTGACACAGATACAGCGGTCTTGCTGTTAATTAAGAGATACGCCTAAGTTTGATCTAGGTCAATTAAACTGCATATTAATCTTTCTTAATAAAGGATTTTGTTGTTTACAAATAATGGGTTATAAATTTAGTAGATCAGCAAATTTGAAATGAGTTGTTGTTTAAAACTGACTTTTTATGGGCGGGCAGAGTCAATGAGTGAGTCATGTTATACGGACAAAAAAATAGCGACGAGCGATAAAACGCTGGCCGCTATTTATTCTTAATAGTCTATCAGGAGTAGGCTAAAGCCTTATTTAGGAATCGCCAGAATCTGGCAACCATTAATCCCCGCTTTTTGCAGTGTGTGACGTTTACGCTCTGCATCACGTTTACGCTCGAAGGGGCCTAAAGCAACCTTGTACCATACGCCAGTCGTACCTTCGACTTGTCTCACTTGCGCCTCTAAACCTTGGAAAGCGATGACGGCTTTCATCTCGTTCGCCTGTGATTCTTGGCGGAAAGAAGCACACTGCAACTGATATTGCATCGGTGTTCTGCTCGCAACAATATCGGGAATATCGACCTCAACATGCTTATTTTCAAGCTCGTTGAGATAGGTCCATTCTTCCTTTGGTTGTGGTGGCAGAGCATTAGGATCCTTCTTTGGCGGAACAATAAGCTCAGCAGTTTCAGTTGTCTCTACTGGGATAACGACCGCTTGGCGTTCAGGTTCTTTGACCTTAGGAGTAAGCACCGCTGTCTCTTGAGGCTTAACTTGTACTTCCGTTTTCTTGGCTGGAGCGGGTATCGGTTTCACTTCTTGCTTAGCATTATCTTTAATGCTTGACAGGAAATAGACGAAACAACCCACAGCGAGTATGACAAAGCCTATCAAGGTCAGCGGCAGCTTCTTACGCGGCGCCGATTTAGATTGTGAAGGCTTTGCTCGAGTTGGGCGAGTCGCGCGGATTGGGCGCGGTTTAGCGCCCGACTGCGGCCTTCTATTGGCATAATCGCGATTACTCATGGCTTACATCCGCTCTAAGGTTTCAATACCGAGTAGATTTAGGCCTTTTTGTAACGTACGAGCCGTCAGTTGCGCGAGTAATAAACGGCTGTTCTTTTGCGCGTCATTATCGGCGGCAAGTACTGGACAAGCTTCGTAAAAGCTAGAGAAAGCACCCGCTAATTCATATAAATAAGCACACAGTACGTGCGGCTGACCTTTATCGACAACACGATTGAGGATCTCACCGAACTGCGCCAACTTATTACCGAGATCTTTCTCTTTTTCATGCTCAAGCACGATTTTCGCTTGGCTGAGATCTAGATCGGTTACTCGCTTGAATATGCCCGCAACACGGGTGTAAGCGTACAGCAGGTAAGGTGCGGTATTGCCTTCGAAGCTGAGCATTTGTTCAAAGCTGAAAATGTAATCGCTGGTGCGGTTTTTTGACAAGTCAGCATATTTAACGGCGCTGATCCCAACGACACGGGCGATTTCAGTTAGTGTGGCCTCATCCATATCAGGATTTTTGCTACGAACGAGTTCTAGCGCGCGCACATTGGCTTCTTCTAACAGGTCAACTAACTTAACGACACCGCCGCTACGGGTTTTGAATGGACGGCCATCTTCGCCGTTCATAGTGCCAAAACCTAAGTGTTCTAACGACATATCTTCACGGACAAACTTAGCCAGTTTCGCTAGGCTAAAGACTTGTTGGAAATGCAGTGCCTGACGTAGGTCAACAAAATACAGGACGCGATCGGCCTTTAACACGTTCGAGCGATAGCGCATTGCCGCAAGATCTGAGGTGGCATACAAATAGCCGCCATCGGCCTTTTGGATGATCACAGGCAGTGGCTCACCTTCTTTGTTGCGGAAGGCTTCTTGGAATACGACTTTAGCGCCGTTACTTTCGGTTAATAAACCTTGGGCATCTAAATCTTTAACCACTTGCTCGAGATCGGCGTTATAAGCACTTTCGCCGTGTACATCGGCGCGGGTCAGGCTCACACCTAAACGGGCGTAGACTTCATGGCAGTGGCTTAACGAAATGTCGTTAAATTCGCGCCACAGTTTGTTGCAATACTCGTCGCCAGATTGCAGTTCGACCACTAACTGACGAGCGCGGGTTGCGAATTCTGCTGATTCGTCGAAACGCAGTTTAGCGGCACGATAAAAGTTTTCTAAATCAGACAGTTCAAGTTGAGCTTCTTCACCATTTTTGGCGCGCAGCTCTTCCATATAGGCCAGCAACATACCAAATTGTGTGCCCCAGTCGCCCACATGGTTTTGACGAATAACCTTGTGGCCTAAAAATTCTAACGCACGCACAACACTGTCACCAATGATGGTTGAACGCAGATGGCCTACATGCATTTCTTTGGCGAGGTTGGGTGAAGAGTAATCGACAACAACGGTTTGTGGGGTCGGTAACTTAATGCCTAAATGCTCATCGTTGACGGCATTTTGCAGTTGATCTGCTAAGGCGCTGTCGTTGATGAAAAAGTTGATAAAGCCTGGTCCTGCAATTTCAACCTTAGCTACAAAAGCCGAAGCCGGTAAGGTATCTATGATCAGTTGGGCTAATTCGCGTGGATTCTTGCCTGCGACCTTGGTTAGCATCATGGCTAAGTTGGTTGCCAAGTCGCCATGACTCTTATCCTTGGTTCGATCTACCTGAATGCGTGCTTCAAAGTCAGCAGGCACAATACCTTGTTGTTTAAAGGATTCTAGAGTTTGTTCAAGTAATGATTGGATATGTGATTTCATGGGTTCTAATCGGCACTAACTTTAAGAGTGAATACAGGGAATAACCGCATATTTTAGCCGTTTGTGGTTAACAATTGCTATCTTCCCGATGATTTTTTATCAAATGGCGCTTAAATACTTATCAAATACTCGACTCAGAGGAGATCCTGTGGATCTCTGTCTAAGCTCCATCGGCAGCGTTTAGCTTCGATAAGTTGTTCTACAAGCGGATGAATACGTTCAAACTCTTGTTGCAAGCGATTGCGGTTTTTAGCTTGGAATAAGAGTTGGCGGCGGAACTTGCCGGCTTTTTTATCTAAGGGCGCTGGCATAGGACCAATCACCTCAAATTCTTTATCTTGCGGCAAAAGCGCGGCAAAGGCGTTGAGAAAGTTATCGGCATCACTGGCTAAATGTGCTTCGGCGCGCACCAACACCATGTGCCATGCTGGCGGCAGCAGTGCTTGTTGACGTTCTTTGAGCTGGCTGCGAGCAAACTCGCCATAACCGCGGTGCAGCAAATCCCGCAAAATGGGATTGTCGCTCTGGTGAGTTTGCAATAATACCGTGCCGGGTTTACTGGCGCGCCCTGCGCGACCTGCAACTTGGGTATAGAGTTGTCCAAAACGTTCGGGCGCGCGGAAGTCGGCGCTAAATAAAGCGCCATCGACATCGAGTAACCCAACAAGCGTCACATCAGGGAAGTGGTGGCCCTTAGCTAGCATTTGCGTGCCGACGAGGATTTTATATTCCCCCTTATGAATCGCATTTAAGTGGGTTTCTAATGAACCTTTAAGGCGGGTCGTATCACGGTCGATGCGCACTACTGGATGTTTAGGAAACTCTTGTTGCAGCGCTTCGGCGAGCTGTTCTGTGCCTATGCCTTGGCCCATCAACATAGTGCTGCCACATTTGTGACACTGCTTGGGGATAGCGTATTGATTGCCACAATGGTGACAGCAAATTTCGCCAAGGGATTGATGTACTGTGAAAAACGCGTCGCAGCGGTCGCATTCGTGTAAGTGCCCACACTCGTGGCAAAGCAGGGCTGGTGCGAAGCCGCGGCGATTGAGAAACAACAAGACTTGGTTGCCAGCGTCTAAATGCAGGCGGATTTCGTTCAGTAGCGGCACTGACATACCGGCTTTCAGCGGCATATTTTTAATGTCGATAATGCCTTGGCGCACTTTTTTAGCCGCACCTGCGCGTTCACCCAATTGTAAATGATGGTAACGGCCGCTTAAGGCATTTTGTAGACTTTCGAGTGAGGGCGTCGCTGTGCCCAAAATCACCGGAATCGCTTCTAAATGGCCACGCATGACTGCCAAGTCGCGGGCATGATAACCAACGCCTTCCTGTTGTTTGAAACTACTGTCGTGTTCTTCATCGAGTATGATGATGCCGGGATACGCCATAGGTGTGAACAATGCTGAGCGGGTGCCGATAATGATTGCAGCCTGACCACAGCGGGCCTGGCGCCATGCTTCGAGCCTCTGATTGTCGGTTAACCCTGAATGCAAAATGGCAACATTGACTTTGAAACGGCGCTTAAAGCGATTGATTGTCTGGGGGGTTAAGCCGATTTCAGGCACTAAAATTAACGCTTGTTTGCCTTGCTTGAGGATTTCTTCGAGTACAGCAAGATAGACTTCCGTTTTACCCGAACCGGTAATGCCTTCTAATAAAGTACAGTGATATCCTTGTTGCAGATTTAAAGTGGCAACGGCGACGGCTTGTTCTTTATTGAGTTTATGTGGCGTTTCGTCCATTTCGAGTGTGGTGCGCCAGTCGAGGTTAAGCTCTGCAATTTTTTCATGGCGTGCCACCCAACCTTTATCTTCTAGGGCTTTAAGCGCCGCTTTACTGATGTCTAAGCTGATAACCTCTTCTTGGGTTAAGCTGGCGGTTTTGAGTAACTCGAGTAGTTTTTTCTGTGCGGGTGCGCGTTTAACCGCTTCGGGCGCAATATTTTGGCCTATTTCAGTTAATTGCCAGAATTGGATTTTTTGTGGCGCGGCATCGAGCCCTTTACGCAGGGCCACAGGTAAGGCTTGGGTTAGCATCTGCCCTTGGCTGCAAAAATAGTATCTCGCAGCCCAAAGAGTTAATTTATAAAGTGATTCAGGCAGTAAAGGTTTATCGTCGATAAACTCGAGCACAGACTTAATTTGCTTTGGGGCTAAGCTGCAAGACTCAGTGATATCAGTGACTAACCCGATCAATTGTTGACGACCGAAGGGAACTTTAACGCGCACACCTATTTGCGGTGTACTAGGATAGGATTCGGGTACGCGGTAGCTAAAGGTTTGCCGCATAGGCACAGGTAACGCAACTTCGACAAACAATGACATATGCAGGCAAGTCTTAGACAAGAATGTGGTTTAGTGTACTCAGCGCGGCTGGCTAGGGCTAGCCCTAATGATGGTTTACCAAGGATAGTTGAGAGTAAATAAATGGCTAATATAGTGAAATCATTAGGTCTACTTGCTTTGGTGTGCAGTGCACCTAGCATGGCACAAGTCTCCCATGTGAGCATTAATAGCCGGATGTTTGAATTAGGCGCTTACCCTAAACTCAGGGTGAATGTGATCGCAGACAATCAAGATATGTCGCGCTTAGAGTTTGTTGTGCAGCAAGCAAGCGGCGAAGAAAGGTTAATGGTTGAGGAGATTAATCGCTTTTTAGTTTTACTCACTGGCGTTGAAGATGTGAAGGATAGTAGCGCTAAACTCTTAGTGAGAGAGTATCGTCTTGACCGATGGTATGACGTCAAAAGTATCAATTTATTCGGCACAGCTAAACCGGCCTCTGCTGCGTTAACGACAAAAGCGGTTTCGGACACTAAAAATACCACCATAGCGGGCGCCCCAAAAAGTGCGGATAAAGTGGGCATTAAGCCTGTAAAAGTGGTGGCAGAACCAAAGCCAGTTGCAGAGGTAACGCCCGCAGCGACTGTTGCTACTGCTGCAAATACCCAATCCAAAGTACCAACGGTAGAAGTGGTGACTGGCTTTAGATTTCCTGAAGCCGCGAACAAACAAAATACGTCGGCTACTGAGATAAACGCCTTCGCTAAAACCTCTGAGACGATTGCTGTTGAAAAAGGGGCTGTTGAAAACGCTGCAACTGAAACTGTGGTTCCAGAAATAGTGAAAACGGCAAATAATGAGCAAAAACAGAATATTGCTGAAACGGCCTCACAGACGCCCGAACATTGCCAGTTAACGTATCTTGCTGGCGAGACGTTGTGGCGTATCGCCAATCGATATGCCAAGGATTGGGGTGTGAGTGTATATGGCGCTATGTTGGCGATTTACGAGGCAAATCCTGTGGCTTTCTCGAAGAATAGAATCAATGCACTCAAGAGCAATGCGGTGCTATCTTGTCCTTCGAAAATGATTTTGGATCAGCATTCTGATGCTAAAGAGGCGCGGGCGGTATTTGAGGCTAAAGAAGCGGGAAAATAAGCCGCTTAACTAAAGTCAAAATAGACACAGATTAACCAGCAAACGCTCAGATAATCTACTTGTATCCCTTGTAGGTATGCTGTACCATTCTGCGCCCTAAACATATTGTTATTAACATGCATGTGGTGTCCGACTACGGGTTGGAAGAGCGACATGGCCTTACACTTTTGAGGTAACCCCAATGAAACCAGGTATCCACCCAACATACGCTATCATCACTGCAAACTGTACTTGTGGTAACGTTATCAAAGTAAACTCTACTGCTGGTAAAGATCTGCATTTAGACGTATGTGGTGCTTGTCACCCATTCTACACTGGTACACAAAAAGTTGTTGATACCGGCGGTCGTATCGACAAATTCAACAAGCGCTTCGCAGTGCTTGCAAAGAAATAATTGCGATTGCAATGTTTCTAGAAAAGGCGCCTATGGCGCCTTTTTGCTTTTTGTTATTCGTCGATTTTCTTTATTCCGCTTATTCTACATATCTAGCTGGTACGACTTCACTCAATAAATCGTCAACTTATTCTGTATTGAGAGTTCAAGTGTATAATTCGACTTATTTATAGCAATTAACTATAAGATAAATATGCTAGTCGCCATATATTGTAATTTAACCAACATTTTTGAGATTAAGTCGCTACAACTAGCGCAGTAACTACAAAATATATGTTTGTTTCCTACAAAACATATTAAGAAATGCAGCTTTATTATAGGAGATAAGTTTATAAAACTAAGCTTAGAGGGTCTATTTGGCGGCTAAAGTGAAATTTATGAATCTCTTATTTATAAATTCCCCTTATTGGCGTATCTTACCCCGACCAGCCAGACTATTGACATCACCCTTTGGTGAGACTAGATGTGTGTTGGTAGGTCTTACTCTCATAAATTATAAATGTCGCATTTCAGGATTTTAAAATGTCAGATATTCGTCAACAAGCACTCGATTATCATGAATTTCCCATACCAGGCAAAACCGCAGTTTGCCTTACCAAACCCGCCGAAACGAGTCACGATCTCGCCCTAGCTTATAGCCCAGGTGTGGCTGAGCCAGTACGCGAAATCGCTGCAGATCCTGACAATGCGTATCGTTATACCAATAAAGGTAATACGGTTGCCGTGATTACCAATGGTACGGCTATCTTAGGTTTAGGGAATTTGGGCCCTTTGGCTTCTAAACCTGTAATGGAAGGTAAAGCATTATTGTTCAAGCATTTTGCGAATATCGATTCGACAGATATTGAGATTACGCATAATACGCCTGAGGAATTTATCAATACTGTTGCTGCTATTGCTGACACTTTTGGTGGTATCAATCTTGAAGATATTAAAGCGCCCGAATGCTTTGTTATCGAACGTGAATTGATTGCTCGTTGTAAAGTGCCAGTATTTCATGACGATCAACACGGCACGGCAATCGTGACCGCGGCGGGTATGATCAATGCGCTGGAAATTCAAGGCAAGTTGATAAGCGACGCGACTTTTGTGTGTATGGGCGCGGGTGCTGCTGCCATCGCTTGTATGACTATGCTGGTAAAATGCGGTGCGAATCGCGCCAACATTTACATGCTAGACACTAAAGGTGTTATTCATTCTGGCCGTACAGATCTTAATGAATATAAAGCACTATTTGCGAATGATACCGAGAAACGCACGCTTCTTGATGTTATTAAAGGCGCAGACGTATTTTTAGGTCTATCAGGTCCTGACGTCATTGGTGCAGAAGAAGTCGCGCTGATGGCCGATAAGCCAGTGATTTTTGCGTGTTCTAACCCAGATCCTGAAATCAAACCTGCACTTGCTCATGCAACGCGTAGTGATTTGATCATGGGTACGGGTCGTAGCGACTATCCAAACCAAGTCAATAATGTATTGTGTTTCCCATTTATTTTCCGTGGTGCATTGGATGTGCGTGCGTCTTGCATTAATGATGAGATGAAAATTGCGGCAGTTCATGCAATTGCTGCACTGGCGAAAGAGCCTGTGCCTGCGAGTGTGTTGAAGGCTTATCCTAATGTGACTTCACTGAGTTTTGGCCCTGAATATGTGCTGCCAAAACCTATGGACCCACGTTTATTGCCAAATGTTGCCCGTGCGGTTGCACAAGCGGCTATCGACTCTGGTGTGGCTGCGATCACCACTTTACCTAAATACGCCGACTAGGCTAAAAGTGGTAAAAACATTAAAAAGAGGCTAATTAGCCTCTTTTTTGTTTTTAAGTGGACATTAAAGTCACAGCGTCTTAGTTGCCTTTTAGGTTATGCTACTGAATAATCAACGGACAACTTTTGTTGAACTTCTGTTAAAATCGCACAAATAATTATAATAATCCTGCAGGATAGCGGATAGATGAAATTCACCCGAATGTTAACTACAAAATTAACCAGCTTTTGGTTAATGTCATTAGCCGCTATCGCCTTCGTATTTTTGCTGAGCGCTATGATGAGTTTCGTGCAGCTGACCTATAAATTTCAGCAGCAAAAAGTAGCTGAACTCGAAACTATGTTAGTCGATCAGTTCCAACACCAACCTGATTGGGAGTTAGAGGCTTGGCTACCGCCTATGCTGCTTGCTTACAATGCCGTTAATTTTCGGTTGACCTTGAAAGATGAAGTGTTATTTGCCTATGAAGGCAACCTTTCTACGCAAAATGCGATGGTGTATGACCATGTGCTAGAGCCGACATCTGGCTTGCGTATGCAGTTAACCTTGACTCAGCCCTTTGAACATTACACTTTCAGTTGGTATGAAATTCTGATTTTGTTGGTCGGTATCTTAGCCGTGGCTGCCTTAGTGCGTTTTGGTTATTTATGGTTTTCACAGCAGCTCGATGGCATTGAAGAATTAGCCTTACGCAGTCGATTGATTCTGCAAGGTAAGTATGAGCAAGCACTCGCTACCCCTGGAAATGGTAAACCAAGGCTGATTAACCGTGCTTTGACTAAGTTGTTAGAAGAGTTACAAGACGCTCAAAAGGAGCGGGGGCGTTTCGACAAATTCATCCGTTCTAATACCTTTCTCGATGCGGAAACTCGCATTGGTAACCGACTCTTTTTGAATAATCGTCTCGACGCCCTTAGTCATAATCAGGCTATGCTTGCCCACGGGGTAATCTATTTATTAGAAATGGATGATCTGGATTTATTGCAGCAATCCCAAGGTGAAGCAGTGACGAAAGAGCTATTAAACTCGACTGTTAATGCGATAAGTCAATTACTGCAAACTCAAGCTAATAGTATTTTTGCCCGTCGCTCCCATAATCAATTTGCCATAGTCGTGCCGCAAATCTCCTTAATTGAAGCGGATCAATTTGCCAGCAAGTTACTCAAGATATGTCTAAGCCAGCCTTTGCCTGATGTTGAGAATCGCGATAACTTTTTCCACCTCGGATGCGCTTATTTTACCGCCGGCGATAATGCGGCTCAGTTAATTGAAGAAGCTGATATGGCTTTGAGGGCGGCACAATTACAGGGTAATAGTAATTGGTTTATGTACGACAAAGGCGCGATTGATGAAGAATTTGCCAAAGGCTCAGTGCGTTGGCGAAGCTTTTTAGAAAACGCGTTAGTGCAGCGGCGCTTTTTTCCCTTTAGCCAACCCATAATCGACTCTGATGGTAATGAGCACCATAAAGAGATATTTACGCGGGCTCGGGATAATCAGGGGGCGTTAATCCGTGCCACACTCTTTATTCCTATGGCGAATAAATGTGGCTTAATGCCACAGGTCGAACGGCAAATTATTGAGCGGGTATTGTTATTATTGTCGAATGAATTAGCAGACGGCGTATCGAATGCTCAAACAATTAATAAATCAGCGCCACAGATATACAGTATTAATCTGAGTTTGGATTCGCTAATGAGCCGAGCCTTCACTCAATGGCTAAAAACGACGCTATTAGAATATCGCCATTTAACCACGCGACTGATTTTCGAAGTGTCTGAAGATATCGTTATTCAACATCAAGAAAAGTTGCAGCCTAAATTAGATATGATCCGTAAAATGGGCGCGAGATTATGTGTCGATCATGTGGGTCAGCAGGTTGTTGGTACTTATTACATTCGCGAATGCCATTTTGATTTAATTAAGTTACACAGATCCATTGTGCGTCATATTCATTTACGACCAGAAAACCAATTATTTATCCGCAGTTTGATTGGCGGTTTATATCGAACGGAAGTACAAGTCTGCGCCGAAGGGGTAGAAGTCTTTGAAGAGTGGCAGACACTGCAAATCCTCGGTGTTGGCGCAGCGCAGGGAATGTATTTCAGTGAACCCATAGAGGCTAAGTAAGGGAAGTTCAGTGTTTGGGTGATTAATGTCGTCTTAGAGACAAATAGATCCTATTATTCACGTATTTATCTATAAAATACGAGCATTTGCGGCTAAACTAGCCAGTGCCAAAAATATGACGTTTGCGGTTTTTATTCTGTATCGAGCAGGTCATAGGTCAAGGAGCACTGGAGAGTGGAGTGACAGGAAGTTTGTGCGAAAGAGACTACTCAAGCTTTTAAATTCAGTTGGTTATAGGCATCTTTATGGAAAAAAGTCTTATAGGTCGATTAGCCTTTTGGCAGAAGAGAACAGAACCGACTAGCCTTGGTGTCTATGTCTGCGCCGATAAATTATGGGTTTACGCACCTGCCCAAAAAGAAAATGCTGAGCAGTGGCTACCCTTTGAGCTGAAAGATGATCACTGGTCATTGGCGTTTGCTGCTGTGGCTAAATCCTTTCCCAATGCACAGTTACAGCTGATTTTGGCTTCAGGCCTTTATCAATTACTGCTGACCGATAAACCGAATGTCGATACTGTCGAATTATCCCAAGCCTTGCTATGGTCAATTAAAGACATGGTCACGCTACCTGTACCGCAAATCCATTTGGATTACTTTGAGTCACCCATTCCGAGTAATAAAATCAATGTTGTGGTGGTGGATAAAGCTAAGTTAGTGAGCATGGTGCAGGCCATTCATGAACAAGATTTACAACTTTTCGGTATTAGTATCGAAGAGTTAGCCGTAACTAACCTATTTAATGATGACAACCAAGCGCGTCTGGTAGTAAGCCATAATCCCGGTCAAGAATTGCTACTGACTGTGGTTAAGCAAGGTCAGCTGTATATGCAGCGTCGCGTGCGTGGATTTACTCAATTGGATAAGACTCAAGCGGATGAGTTAAGTTATGGCATGGCAGACAATTTAAGCTTAGAAATTCAGCGTTCTATGGATTATTTTGAAAGTCAATTGAGACAGGCTCCGGTATCTTCTATCGAACTCCTCGCCGATGGTGCCGTGGATACTTTAGCTAAGTTAGTCTCGGCAAACTTCAATCAAGCTGTGAATGTCATTGATAAAAGCTGTGTTGGCGCGCGAATGGCGGGATTAGCCTTTGCTGAATTTTATCGAGGTACAGAGTGATTAAATACCGAGTCAATCTTTACACTCCTTCATTATTGCCCCCGAAGCAAAGATTAACCTTTGCGCGTTTAAGTGCTTACGCCTTGGTTTTTGCGATCTTATTTGCGGTTTTAGGTGGTTATATCTACTGGCAAGTCAGTGAGTTACAACAGGCCCAGCAGTTGGCTGCCCAACAAAAGCAGCAATTCGATACCCAAAAACAGGCATTAGAAGCACAAATTGCTGCGCGTAAACCCGATGCCGATCTTGTTGCGCGAGTCGATTTAGCGGAACAACAGTTAGAGTTGAAGCAATTACTCATGGGAGAATTGAGTCTTAGGACTTCTTTAACTAGCCGTGGTTTTGCGCCAGTTCTTAAAGATTTAGCCGTCGTGTCGGATGCGAGTGTTTGGCTTAGTCATATCGTCATTAATGAGCAAGATTTTATGTTCGAAGGTTTTGCCGACCATCCTCAAAGCATTCCGCAGTGGATTGGCAAACTCAAAACTACGCAGACTTTAAAGGGGCAAGCTTTCTCGTCGATGAGCATGGATCGCGGTGAAGATAAACCTTTGGCCTTTACCTTGAAAAGCGATAACAAGGAGGAAGCCGCGCAATGAAGCAAAAGTTAGCCCAATTAGGACAACAGTTTGATGCGCTAAGTCGCCGTGAGCGAGTGTTGATCTCAGTCGCCATTCTGGCCGTGGTCGGCATGCTGAGTTATTTACCCTTAGAGTCCCTGTGGAAAACCCATGTGGCTGTTTCACAACAGCTAAAAGCTTTAGAGCAGGAAAACGCGATTTCGGCTCAGCAGGTTGACTTGTATCAGCAACGTTTAGCGTTAGATCCCAATCAAGATTACCAACAGCGTTTAGTGTTGTTGCAGCAACAAAATCAAGCCCTAGATGCCCAGCTCGATGAGCAGATGGTGGATATGGTGCCGGCTGACTATATGCCGCAGTTGCTGGGTAATTTACTAGGACAAGTGCAAGGGATTAAATTAATTAAGTTTATGTCGATAGCGCCCATCCCTTTGTTACCCGTGGGTGAAGAGAAAAAACTCAATCTATATAGCCATGGTATTCGCTTAAGTCTAGAGGGCGATTATTTTTCTGTGTTGCGCTTTGTTGAAGCCGTTGAGGCCATGCCAGATAAACTTTATTGGAAGCGTCTCGACTATAAAGTCGCAGAATATCCAAAAGCGACCGTTGAGATTGAACTTTATACCTTGAGTATTAATAAGGACTTCATCAGTGTCTCTAAATAAGTCTTATATTATCAGTGTGTTGTTATTGGTTAGTAGCCCTATGGTGTCTGCTGAATCGCTGCGCGACCCGACTTTGCCCGGTAAAGGCTTTGCTGTGCAGGGTCATGCGAGTCAAACGCAGGATCAGGCGCTTGTACTTAACAGCATAGTAAGCTCAGGAAACACGGCTTATGCTGTGATAAATAACAAGATATTGTCTGTTGGCGACAGCGTTCAGGGGCTGAGTATCGTTAAAATTACCCCCACTTATGTATCGCTGTCCGATGGACGGAAATTGACATTGTTTCAAGCAATAACAGAGAGATAGGGAATACACCTCAGATGAAAGCGATTAAATACTTTACACCTCTGCTCTCACTTTGCCTTGTGGCGTGTCAGACCACAAATAGGCCACAGCCGGAGGCGAGTAAGGCAGAATTAGCGGCCTCAATGGCGACGGCAACGGCATCAACGACGCCACCGTCTGCGACTATGCCGGACGCGGTTCAGCGGGAATTGAATTCAGGCGCATTGCTATCAGGTTTGACCCCCACATTGGAAACTGAGCGTCGTTTCGATGTATCAGCCCACGATGTTGATGCTAAAGTATTTTTTCCAAGCTTAGTCCAAGGTACACCACTGAGTGTCGCCGTACATCCTGACGTGCAAGGTACGATCTCATTATCCCTTAAAGGTGTGACGTTAACTGAAGCAATTCAAGTGGTTGAAGATATCTACGGCTACGAAGTGAGTCGCGAAGGGCGCATCCTAAGAGTGTTTCCTGCTGGGATGCGTACCGAGACGTTTCCGCTGAATTATCTCTATATGGAACGCGATGGCTTATCTGTGACGTCAGTGAGTTCAGGACGGATTTCGGATAGCAATAATTCCAATAGTAATTCGAACAATAACAATTCAAACAATAGCGGCTCGAATAATAACAATAATTCGAACAGCAGTAATGGCAATAACTCGAGCAGTAATGGCGGTAGCGATAGTAGCAACGGTACTTTTATCCGTTCGCGTACTAAGACAGATTTTTGGGGGGAGTTGAAAGAGACATTATCCTCGATAATCGGCGAAACAGGTGGCGGTCGTCAGGTTGTTGTTACGCCGCAGGCGGGTTTAGTGACCATTCGTGCTTTTCCTAGTGAATTACGTCAAGTGCGTACTTTCTTAAATTCCGCAGAAAGTCATTTGCAGCGCCAAGTGATTTTAGAAGCGAAGATCCTCGAAGTCACCTTATCCGATGGTTATCAGCAAGGTATCCAATGGGATAATGTGCTGGGACATGTTGGCAATACGAATGTGAATTTTGGAACATCAGCGGGCCCTGGTTTAAACGATAAAATCACCTCGGCGATTGGTGGTGTGACCTCGCTGAGTATTAAAGGTTCTGACTTTACGACCATGATCAATCTGTTAGATACCCAAGGCGATGTGGATGTATTGTCTAGCCCAAGGGTGACTGCATCGAATAACCAAAAAGCGGTGATCAAAGTCGGTACTGATGAGTACTTTGTCACCGACGTTTCATCGACCACAGTTGCGGGTACAACGCCTGTGACCACTCCACAAGTCGAGCTTACGCCATTTTTCTCGGGCATTGCCTTAGACGTTACGCCGCAAATTGATAGTGACGGTAATGTGTTATTGCACGTGCATCCATCCGTTATCGATGTGAAAGAGCAGACTAAAGACATCAAAGTGAGTGACGCTTCGTTGGAGCTACCTTTAGCGCAGAGTGAAATTCGTGAGTCTGATACTGTCATCCGCGCCGCCTCCGGTGACGTAGTCATCATCGGTGGCTTGATGAAGAGTGAAAACATTGAAGTGGTATCGCAAGTGCCTTTGTTGGGTGATATTCCTTTCCTAGGTGAATTGTTTAAAAATCGTAGTAAGCAGAAGAAGAAAACTGAGCTGATTATTCTGTTAAAACCTACGGTAGTTGGCGTTGATACCTGGAAAACTGAGCTACAACGTTCTAAGACCTTATTAGATCGTTGGTATCCGGAGACAAAGTAAGCTTCTATGTATCAGAAGCATTTTGGCCTAAGCCAAGCCCCATTTTCACTGACACCCAATACCGGATTTTTTTTCGGCCTGTCGCCACATGTGGAAGCCTTGCAAGTGTTGCAAACCGCGCTGCAAACGGGCGAAGGCTTTATCAAGGTGACAGGGGAAGTGGGGACTGGCAAAACGTTGATTTGCCGCAAGCTTATCAACGAGTTGCCGAGTCAGTTTCATTGCGCATATTTGCCTAATCCTTATCTCACTCCTACTGAATTACGTTGGGCGGTAGCGAGTGAGCTGGGCCTTAAATACACCAGCAATATCGACCAGCAGCAACTCACTGGACTTATTCAACAGCAGCTTTTAGCCTTGAGCGCCCACGGGCACGCCATCGTATTGGTACTCGATGAAGCGCAGGCATTGCCGGACGACAGTCTTGAGGCGCTGCGGTTATTCACTAATCTGGAAACCGAGACACGCAAATTATTACAGGTAGTGTTATTTGGGCAACCCGAGCTCGATGACAGGCTTAAACGCCAAGAATTTAGGCAATTAAGACAGCGTATTACTTTTAGCTACAACCTTCGCCCACTGACATGGGATGAAACCGACGCTTATATTCGCCACCGATTAGCTATCGCTGGGCGTGCGGGCGAACCACTCTTTACATCACGGGAAACACGTCAGATAGCCTATGCGTCCCGAGGGATCCCCAGATTGATCAATATTCTTGCCCATAAAGCCTTGTTATTGAGTTTCGGCGAAGGCGCTACTCGTGTGCAAACCTCCCACGTTAAAGCCGCAATTCAAGACACCGAAGATGCGAGTGTTCGCCGATTATTATCGTGGAAATGGTTGCCTTTTTTCACTTTGATGACAGTGGCTTTCGGTTTGGGATTACAACACTTTTTCAGGGGTGTTGTATGAGCGTGATCAACAAGATGCTGCAGGATCTCGACAAGCGTCAGCAGGGGCATGAGCTCAGCAACGTGGCTCAGCCACAGGTGCAATATTTAGCTCGCAAGCGGGCTCCGTTTAATGGGCTGCTGCTCTGTGGTGTGTCATTGCTATTCGGTGGAGGCGCGGTTTATGGCTGGCAATTATTCACAGCAAAGCCTGCAGAAGCGACTATTTCGGCTCAAACAAATGGGCAAAATGAATCTACTCAGACTCAAATCGAGTCTGTTCAGATAGACAAGATTACCTCGAGACAGTCTCCAGCAAGCGTCGATGTCGTCGAAGAACCGCTTAAAGTTGCGACTACGCAGGAGTTTACGACTAAGAATGAAGAGCTTGAACCCAGTGTCGACGACGTTGTACTTAATCAGCCGCAAGAATTTGAATCAGAACATGATGTTGAACAAGAGTCACAACGGCAACAAGATGAGAGCTCAGTACTCGCAGATGACCTAGTCAATACGTCAAGCGAGCCAAGCCATTCACAGTCAAATCGTGTGACATCGAGTGTGCGAAGCGCCGAGGTCACTGCTGCCGCACCCTCTGCATTAATGATGTCAGAACGTGCCAGTGTTGCCGCCGATAATGAACTTAACGCGAGCAATGAGCTTAAAGTACAAGAAGTTAAAGCTGATGCAGGCACTAATCGACTCACGCCCCAACAGCAAGGGCAAATGGCGATTACTGAGGTGGAGTTGACCCCAAAGCAGCTGGCGCAAAAGCGGTTTACCTTAGCGAGCGAGGCTGAAAGGGATGGCAAACTCAAAGATGCCATTAGTTATTATGAGCAAACATTAGGCTTTGATCCCAGCATGCATGAAGCGCGCAAGCAGTTAGCTGCGCTGCATTATGGGCAAGGTCAATTAGCCAAAGCCAGTGAAGTGTTACAGCAAGGCATGCTGTTATTCCCACAGCAGTTAGACTTTGCCTTATTGCTTGCTCGGGTTCAGCAAGCCTCTGGTCAGGCTGATCTCGCATTAGTGACGTTAGCCAACATACCTGACACGCATTCACTGGCGAGACAAAAGTGGATGGCACAATCGGATTTGGCGCAAAAGTTAGGACAGTTTTCGTTGTCAGAACAAGCCTATAGACAATTATTGCAACAAGAACCTCAACAGGCTAAATGGTGGATGGGGCTGGCCTATGCGCTCGATTCGCAGCAACAATTTCCTCAAGCACGCCAAGCCTATCGGACTGCTTTAGGCCATAGAGGCTTATCGGCGCAAGCGAGTGCCTTTATCGAACAACGTTTGACTCAGCTAGGAGATAGCCAATGAAACCCAGATTAAAAATGCGTTTGGGCGATCTGTTAGTTCAAGAAGCCATTATTACTGAAGCGCAGTTGCAACAGGCGTTGGCTGAGCAGCGCAATACGGGCAAAAAACTGGGTCGTACTCTGATTGATTTGCAATCGATTACTGAACATCAGTTACTGCAGTTCTTGTCGCAACAATTGAATGTGCCTTTGCTGGATATCAGTAAAATGCCAATCCCAGCGGAAGTGGTGCATCTTATTCCTGAGGTGCAAGCACGACGTTTCCGCGCTTTAGCGGTTGAAGACAGGGGCGATAGCGTATTAGTTGCAATGAGCGACCCCGCGGATTTGCAGGCGCTCGATCACCTCGAAATGCTTATCGCACCTAAGCGTTTGAAGTTAGCGGTAGCGCCCGAGCAGCAACTGCTGCAAGCGTTTGATAACTTATATCGCCGTACAGACCAAATTGCCCAGATCGCCGGTAAGCTCGAAGAGGAATACGCCGCCGATGAGATGTTCGATTTAGCCAGCCTCACGTCGGGTGACAGTGACAATGAAACCACAGTGGTTAAGTTGCTGCAGTCGATTTTTGAAGATGCGGTGCAAATGCGCGCCTCGGATATTCATATCGAACCCGGTGATAAAGCCTTACGTATTCGCCAGCGTATCGATGGTCAGCTACATGAAACGATTCTGAATGAAGTTAATATTGCTGCGGCTTTAGTATTACGACTTAAGTTGATGGCAGGTCTCGATATTTCCGAGAAACGTTTGCCGCAGGATGGTCGTTTCCATATGGAAATCAAAGGTCATCATATCGATGTGCGTATGTCGACTATGCCGATTTACCACGGCGAATCTGTGGTGATGCGTTTACTCGATCAATCAGCGGGTTTATTGACCTTAAACGAAACCGGTATGCCGCCTGCTATTTTGGCGCGTATTCGTAAACAGATTAAACGTCCCCACGGCATGCTACTGGTCACAGGTCCAACGGGTAGCGGCAAAACGACCACCTTGTACGGTATTTTGAGCGAGCTCAATACCGCCGACCGTAAGATCATCACGGTCGAAGATCCGGTCGAATATCAATTGCCGCGGATCAACCAAGTACAAGTTAACCATAAGATTGGCTTAAACTTTTCAAATGTATTACGCACCACCTTACGTCAAGACCCCGATATCATCATGGTGGGGGAAATGCGTGACCAAGAAACCGTGGAGATTGGTCTTAGGGGCGCATTAACGGGTCACTTTGTGCTATCGACCTTGCACACCAACGATGCGGTCACCAGTGCGCTGCGTTTACTCGATATGGGCGCCGCCAGTTATTTGGTCGCCAGTGCCTTAAGGGTGATTATTGCCCAGCGTTTAGTGCGCCGAGTCTGCCATAACTGTGGGGTAGAGTATCAACCGACACCGCAGGAAAAAGCCTGGCTGAGTAGTGTGAGCCATAAAGATTTTACCCATGCGAACTTTAGAATCGGTACAGGCTGCCAGAGTTGTAACGGCAGCGGTTATCGTGGCCGTATTGGTATTTTTGAGATCCTCGAGCTCGACGAAAAGATGATCGATGCGATGCGTACCGGTAATCCGCAGGATTTCGCCAGAGCCGCGTTGCAGAGCCCTAACTTTACCCCGCTCGCCGAGTCAGCGTTGCAATATTTGAGCGAAGGCATGACGACCATTGAAGAGGTGGCTAAGCTGGTAGAGGACGTGAGTGAATCTCAGATACCTTTGTCGAAGGATATTATTAGCCAACAAGGCGTTGAGGCGTAATTATGCCGATTTATCAATACCGTGGACGCAGTGGTCAAGGTCAATCCGTTACGGGACAATTGGATGCCGCGTCGGAAAGTGCCGCTGCTGACATGCTATTGGCGCGTGGCATTATCCCCCTTGAAG
This sequence comes from Shewanella sp. SM101, assembly GCF_025654465.1. Lineage (NCBI taxonomy): Bacteria > Pseudomonadati > Pseudomonadota > Gammaproteobacteria > Alteromonadales > Shewanellaceae > Shewanella > Shewanella sp. SM101. The sequence goes on along the minus strand of NZ_JAKKRH010000010.1, from coordinate 45,075 downwards.
TCAAAGTCGCCAAAGTGGCTAAGTCGTTCTCACTGACTAAGTTATTTGGTGGCAAAGTCGCGTTAGAAGAATTACAGATTTTTACCCGACAAATGTACTCCTTGACCCGTTCTGGCATTCCTATTTTGCGGGCGATTGCAGGCTTATCTGAAACGGCGCATTCCCAGCGAATGAAAGATGCGCTTAATGATATTTCTGAGCAGCTCACCGCAGGGCGACCCTTGTCATCATCCATGAATCAACATCCCGATGTGTTTGATTCTTTGTTTGTTTCTATGGTGCACGTGGGGGAGAACACGGGTAAGTTAGAAGATGCCTTCATTCAACTTTCAGGTTATATCGAGCGTGAGCAAGAGACGCGGCGACGAATTAAATCGGCCATGCGTTATCCCATGTTTGTATTGATTGCGATTGCGCTCGCTATGGTGATCCTCAATATCATGGTGATCCCTAAGTTTGCCGAGATGTTTTCTCGCTTTGGCGCCGACTTGCCGTGGGCGACAAAAGTGTTGATTGGTACATCAAATCTATTCGTGAATTATTGGGCGCTGATGTTGGTGGCGCTGATTGGCACTATCATTGGCATTCGTTACTGGCACCATACGGAAAAAGGTGAGAAGCAGTGGGATAAGTGGAAGTTACACATTCCCGCCGTAGGGTCGATTATTGAGCGTTCGACGTTAGCCCGTTATTGTCGCAGTTTCTCTATGATGCTCAGTGCGGGCGTACCGATGACGCAGGCCTTAAGTTTAGTGGCCGACGCGGTAGATAATGCCTACATGCACGACAAGATAGTCGGTATGCGCCGTGGCATAGAGTCTGGCGACTCTATGCTGAGGGTATCGAATCAGAGCAAGTTATTTACGCCACTAGTGCTGCAAATGGTGGCTGTGGGGGAAGAAACGGGGCAAATCGATCAATTACTCAATGATGCGGCAGATTTCTATGAGGGTGAAGTAGACTATGATTTAAAGAACCTCACCGCGAAATTGGAGCCAATTTTGATCGGTTTTGTGGCCGTGATTGTCTTAGTGTTGGCCTTGGGGATATACCTGCCAATGTGGGATATGCTCAATGTGGTCAAAGGCGGTAAGTAAGCGATATGGATAATATTTATTTCCTATCTTATACGTGGGACTGAGGTTAAATGCAGACTCAGCAAAAGGCTGAAAGCGATCTATTACGTATCTATGGACGTATGATCGCCATTGGAATTGTGTTGGTTATCATGGCGGTGATCGGAGCTAAGTACTTTTTTACGCTACCGCAAATTGCGGCTCGTGGATTGGAAGTGGAACACGCTCGTTTTTTAAATGTGCTGGTGATGGTGCGTTCCCAGTGGTTGTCTTTGGGTAAGCCGGCGCAATTGCAGTTGAACTGGGAGGTATTTGATAATCCCTCCCTAGAAACTGAGTCGAGTGTTGTCGATATCAATGATTTAGGATGGCCACAACCTAAGCACTTAAATGCTCAAGGCTGCCAAGATTTGTGGCAACAGTTAATGGGCGCTGAAACTGATAATTTAGGTCTAGAGGCGGATTATTTGGCTAAGGATAATAGCTGTCACTATCGGTCTAAAAATGGCGATAGTTTAGGCTATCAACTGAACTCTGGCAGGGTCATTTTTTTGACTGCTCCGTAAAATATTGTTAACTCAATGGCTTTTTAAAATTGATTTAACTGTTAGAATAAAATTTCTGAGGTCTGGGGACATATATATGAAAACTAAGCAAACAGGGTTCTCATTAATCGAACTTGTGATTGTGATTGTGATTTTGGGTTTACTCGCCGCAACTGCGATCCCACGATTCTTAAATGTCACCGATGATGCTGAAGATGCCAGTGTTGACGGTGTGGCGGGTGGTTTATCGACTGCAGTTAGCTTTGTGCGTTCTCAATGGGAAGTCGATGGGCGTCAAAATAGCAGCGTTATCCTCGACGGTAACACAGTAAATGTCGATACACGTTTTGGCTATCCAACGGGAACTTCAGTAACCAGTGCGACAGCTATGACAAATGCCAGTTGCCAAGAAGTGTTTAACACTGTGTTGCAGAGTGCTCCACGTAACGTATTATTTAACCAAGATGCACGTAATCAACGTTATACCGCTCGTGTTATTAACGCCGCAGGCGGCAGTGCTAACTCAATTACTGGTGCAGTCGTCGCAGGTTTAGATTTATGTGTTTATCACCAAGTGGCTTCACTGGTGCTAAATCAAACGAATGGTGTACCCACTCCTGCCCCTGATTTAACAACGGTAGGTGCTAAGGGAATAGTGTATAACCCAGGCACAGGCAGAGTATTAAGCTTCACCCAAACACCATTTGTACCATAGGCCGTAATTAATAGTTTTATTTTGTTCATGTTTTAAGTAGCTTAGTTTAAAAGTAATCGAGTCTAAAAGTGACTTAACTTAATTAGTACTCACACGAGTACTCACTTAGAAAGAAAGGTAGTTTTATATGAAAAGACAACAAGGTTTTACCTTAATTGAATTAGTCGTAGTGATCATTATCTTAGGTATTCTTGCTGTCACAGCGGCACCTAAGTTTATTAATTTGCAAGGTGATGCCCGTGCTTCTGCAATCCAAGGTATGAAGGGGGCTATTCAAGGTGCAAATAGCTTAGTTTATTCAAAAGCAGCATTAGCAGGTAAAGAGACAAAAGCAACTGATACATTGGATATCGCAGGTACTAGCGCAACTACCGATGATGTCGCCATTGTTTATGGTTATATGGATGCGACTAAAGCGGCCTTAGAAGCTGGCATGGATGTTAAATTTGATGCTGGTACAAGCCCCACTGCTACTGGTTCAAATGATTGGGTTATTAATGTTGATACCACTGCCAAAACTGCAACTATATGGCAACGTGGCGCACCTGCCGATGTCGCTTCTCCTGCAGCAAGCTGTAAGATTGTATATCAAGCACCTGCTAGTGCTGGCGCTTTACCAACGATTACTCTTACAGATAATGGTTGTTAATTTGAATTATGGAAAAAGGCCTGCCTAGCAGGCCTTTTTTTTAGGTAAAATGCAGTTCTTACAGGATTTTAAAGAAATGAGTCCGCCAAGGATTTGCTGACATTTATTTGCGTTAATCATACCGTTGGCAGAAACTGAACCTAGCACTTGAAATCAGCAATTAACCCGAGCGATGCTTAACTTCTCTATGTCAAAACAGGCCGGATTTACCTTAGTCGAATTAGTGACGACCATCATCTTGATTTCAATTCTTGCTGTGGTTGTACTGCCTCGCCTGTTTACCCAGTCTTCCTACAGCGCTTATAGCCTACGTAACGAGTTCATTAGCGAGCTGCGTCAAGTACAGCAAAAAGCGCTCAATAATACTGACAGGTGTTTTCGTGTAACTGTTTCTGGCACTGGTTATCAAGTGAGTCAATTCTCTGCCAGAAATGGAGCAGCTTGTTCTGGTACTGAATTATCGCCAAACCCGCTTTATACCCAAGCTTTTCAAGGTGGTGCTCAATTAGTGCTAGTAAGCCCTAACAGTACTAACAGCAGCAACTTCAGCCTCGATTTCGATATCGATGGTAGCACTTCGTTGGCTTGTAATGGGCAATGCATTAATGTGATTGCTAATGACACTGTGATGATTAACGTCTCCAGCGAGGGTTATATTTATGCGAATTAATCCTCTACTGTTTTCAATAAAAAAATCAATAAAAGCATCCCAAAAAGCCAAACCACAGCAGGGTTTTACCCTTATCGAATTAGTGATTGGCATGTTGGTGATTGCCATTTCGATAGTGATGCTAACCAGTATGTTATTTCCACAGGCGGATCGTGCGGCTAAGACTTTGCATAGAGTGAAGAGTGCCGAGCTTGCTCATTCGGTGATGAATGAGATCTGGGGCAAGCGTTACGATCAAAACACTAATGCCAATGGTGGTACGCCAGCCTGCGGTAGTCCACTTGGAAGCAATTGTTCCATTTCCTTGGGTCCTGAGGTGGGTGAGAGTCGTAACGACTTTAACGATGTGGACGATTACAACGGCTTAAATGAAACCGCGACTATGCTCAACTCAACCCAAACCTATGCAAATGCTTATCCTAACTATCGCTTAAGCGTCACCGTTGCTTATGGCGCAGTGTCCAATACTAAGCTAGTGACGATTAATGTGACTACGCCCGACAACGAAGTGATTACTTACAATATGGTGAGGAGTAATTACTGATGGCCTCACCTTTATCTACGGTTAATAAAAAATCCACACTAGGTTTTACCTTGGTCGAGATGGTCACCGTTATCTTGATTCTGGGGATTCTTGTGGTCGGGGTGAGTAGCTTTATTATTTTTGGTACGCGGATTTTTGTGGAGTCGAGTTCAGTCGATCAGGTACTCAGTCAGAGCCGTTTTGCCGTTGAGCGAATGACCCGTGAGCTACGTAGTGCTTTGCCCAACAGTGTGCGTCTTAATAGCGATTCGCTGACCTATCAATGTGTTGAATTTGTACCGATCGAGGCCAGCACGACTTATCTTGCTATGCCAATTATCCCCGCTGCGGCCGCGAGTACTGGCATAGTTATTCTAGATAATACCGCGAGTGCGATTCGCGTGAATCAATTCGCTTGGATCTATCCCTTGGTTGACGCCGATGTGTATAGCAGCGCGAGACAAAAACGAGCACAGATTAAAACACCTCCTCTGACCTTGGCTAATCAAGTGACACTGACTTTTACTGCGCCAACACGTTTTGCCGAAGCATCACCACGACAAAGGATCTATTTTGGTTCGAGTCCTGTGAGCTATTGCTTTGAAAAGGGGGCAAGCGGTAATGATTTGCAAATAGTGCGTTATGCTGGTTATAACTTTAATACCGTTCAACCAAATCCAGCCACTATGGGCACGGGCGTGCTAATGGCGCAAAGTGTGGCAAATGTTTTAAATAATGGTGCTGATTTACCGCTGATTTTAACGCCATCTAGCCTAGTGAATAATGCCATGGTGCATTTACAACCGCGGTTTAATGTAAATGGTGAGACGTTCCAATATCGACATCAAGTGCAGGTGATCAATGTCCCTTAATTCACATTGTCGCTCGGTAGGGCGTAACTCAGCATCCAGATCATCACTATCAAGATCGTCCTCTCACGCTCTGCCTGCGCGTCAACACGGCAGTGCATTGATTATTGGCGTATTTGTGATCACTGTGATGTTTCTACTGGCGTCAGCCCTGATCAATATTGTGCAGGATGGGGATACTGGATTAACCCAAGAGGTGTGGGGGACTCGTGCCTTTGCTGCCGCGAACAGTGGCGCCGATGCCGCATTGGCAACATTGTTCCCATTAAATGGTTTAGTTGGCATTTGCCCTGCAACGAGCACTTGGAATCCTCCTAATGTAACCGGTTTCCATGCCTGCACTGTGACCTTGACGTGCAAAGCCTATGCGGTAGGTACAACCACCCAATATCGAATCAACAGTAAAGCAGTATGTGAAAGCGGCGAGACCCGTGTTAGCCGACAAGTTGAGGTAGAAGCTCGTGGGAATTAATCTTTTTTATCGTGCCATATTGGCAGCACTTATCTTGAGTTTTCCCTCGTCAGTGATGGCATTCGACCCTATTGACCAGACTGTTATTTTTGCCAAGGTTGCTCAAGGACACCATGGTGATAATTCTAATGTATGCCATCAAATATCATCGGCACAGCTGATGATAAACGGTAATGGCATCATTAATGGTACTGGTGGTGCTAGATTAGATTATTGTTCGAGTAACGATGGCAGCGGGCTTGCTGATAACAGTTGTGATAACGGGTCTGGTGGAGTGCGAAAATGTACTATTGATGGCAGTGATATTCGAGGGTTAAATTTAACTGGGAACAACGCTTTTTTATCGAGTAGCGGCGCTGGTGGCGGTTATGGTTCTTGTAATACTGGCGAGCAATTAACGCTTGGTGGTAATGGGCAAAGTCAGTTTAGCAATGTTTCGCTTTATTCTGCTTGTACTCTGACTCTATCGGCAACTCAAAATGAGTATCGATTTAACGCTATCGCTATTGGGGGTGGCGCGACACTCGTTTTACCTGAAGGGGACTATTGGGTAGATAGTTTTACTTTGAATCAAGATGCTAAGGTGATTTTGCAAGGCAATGTCCGCATTTTTATAAAGCAACAGTTTGAATTAAATGGCAGTAAATTCAATGAAAATAATGCTGCTTCTGCTCTTATTATCGGTTATAGCAATATTCAGCTAAATAGTGATGCTGTACTCAATGGGCGAGTTTATAGCGATGCAACATTAAGTCTAAATAATAACTCGATTATCAATGGCCGAGTCACCAGCCGTTATTTGGTTATGAGTAGTGGTCGTATTAATGATTATGTACCGGTATTACAGTGTTTTAATGACACTTTCTCCCAAAGTGCATTAAGTAGTGATTGGGTCGTTTCCCGTAGCAGCGGCACTTTTACTCCATCTATTCGGAGTGGTCGATTACGCTTAACCGAAGCTAAATCTGACCAATCTACGGCATCTACCTATCAAAGACTCTTTCCTGGAAAAGCTAACTTAGTGGAGATCCAGTTTGATCACTATGCCTATGGTGGCAATGGTGCCGACGGCATTGCGGTGGTGTTATCGGATGCTTCTATAACGCCGCAGCCTGGCGCCTTTGGCGGTCCATTGGGTTACGGTTATAAACCTGGTATTAATGGGTTCGCGGGTGGTTGGCTTGGGTTTGGTATTGATGAGTTCGGTAACTTCTCTGGTGAAGGCGGTAGTTCTAATGTCGGCCAGCGACGCCAGTCCGTTGCGGTTCGCGGTTCGGGTGTCGGCACGTCAGGGTATAATTATTTACGCGGCGCTTGTAGTAATGGCACTACTAATACGAACGGTAGTTGCTTATCGCCTGCGGTAGACGGCAATAATGTGTCGCCTGCGCACAGGTATAAAATCACAATTGATTCGCAAGCCGCGAATCAATCTATTGTGAAAATTGAGCGTAATACAGGTTCTGGTTTTGTGACTTTAGTTCCCGCATTTAACGCCGCAGCACAAAATGGTCAGGCGGCCATTCCAAGTGATTTTTTATTGTCTTTAACGGGCTCAACGGGGGGCTCAAATAACAACCACGAAATCGATAACGTGCAAATTTGTGCGTTAAAATCGAATCCTATTGGTGCTCAGATCGATCATTTTGAGTTTGATCATACGGGTCAAGGTCTGACCTGTAATGCTGAGACGGTAACGATTAGAGCCTGTGCAAATGCGAGTTGTAGTCAACTCTTTACTGCACCTCTTAGCGCAATCTTATTACCTGATTCTGCGGCAGATGGCGTATGGGTTGGCGGTAATCAAGTGAGTTTTAGCGGTGGCACGGCGCAACTGCAACTGAGGCGAAATACTCCCGGTGTAGTGACTTTAGGCGTGAAGGGCTCTAATCCCACCACTAAACCATTAAGCAAAACCCTTTGTAGAGTTGGCTCAGGATCCTTGAGCGAGAATGCTTGCTCACTGACTTTCGCCGACAGTGGGTTTATCTTCGACGTGCCCGATAAATTGGCCAATAAACCTATTAATGTGTTGGTCAAAGCTGTGAACAAATCCGATGAGACTCAGCAGTGTGTTCCAAGCTTCCAAAGCCAGACCAAAACGCTGAATTTCTGGAGCAGTTACCAAACGCCAAGCGCGCCTATCTCGTCTAAAGCCGTCACCATCAACAATACGGCAATTGGCACCTCGAGTGCCTTGCCTACGGCGGTGAACCTGCTGTTTGATACCAACGGACAAGCAAGCATTTCAGTCAATTACCCTGATGCAGGTAAATTACAATTAGATGCAAAATATACAGGTACTGGTGATGAACAGGGCTTAGTCATGGCAGGTTCAGACCAATTTGTCAGCGTACCAGCGGGATTGTGTGTTAAGCCTGTAGATGCCAATGCTAGCTGCTCAAGCGCGAATATGACGTGTAATGTTTATCGTAAAGCGGGTCAAACCTTTGGCATGACAGTACAAGCGATGGCATGGGAAAAAGATGGCGATCCGGACTTTTGTTCGGGCAACTTACCCACGCCTAACTTTAGTGATGCGCAGATGAAGCTTGCCAGTAAAGTCGTTGCGCCAAGCATTGCCAACGGCGGACTTGATGGGGCGTTAGGCGTGGCATCCTACAGCCACTCGGCACAGGCCAATAATCTCAATACCTTAACTAATCAGACGATTAGCGAAGTGGGGGTATTCCAAATTGCGGCGCAGGCGAGTCCTAACTATTTAGGGACGGCAAGCAGCTTAAATATTCCAATTGGCTATTCTGCTAATATTGGCCGTTTTGTGCCCGATAGATTTTTAGTCAGTAACGTATCGGTCATACCTGCCTGTGGCGGCTTTAGCTATATGGATCAGCTGTTCCCTATGTCGATGGAGCTCAGTGCTTTAAATATCGCGGGGGATATAACGAAAAACTATTTCCCGCCATTTTCCCTCGCCACTGCCAAATTAGTGGGAGAAAACAACAATAATGGTGTCGATTTACAGAGTCGCTTAAGTGCCTTACCTATAAAGGCTGATAGTTGGAATCAAGGTGTGGCGATGGTCGATGCTTCTTACCAAGCTAACTTTAGTCGGGTGACCCCAAATGTGGCGACGAATCTGTATCAGGATGGCCCCTTCGAGCTGCTCGATATTGGCGTGCAATTGATGGATAACGATCCCCGGCCGAATGGGCTTTACAGCTATGTGGCCTCACCAGACATGGATGCGGCATCTACAGGCACTTGCACTAACTGTAATGCTAAGAAAATCAGCACTCAAACCCTCCGTCATGGCCGTGTGGTGATGGATAACACCTATGGCCCTGAGACAGAAATACTGCGTATGCCGACTCGGGCCGAATATTGGAATGGCAGCAGTTGGGCCTTAAATACTGCCGATAACTGCACAACGGCAGTGTATGCTTTGGGTTCGAAGGTTGATCATTCCGCTCTGGGTTACAATTTTGATCCCGACTTAGTGGTGGGACAAAGTGTTGTGCGTTCTGGCGGGACTGCAACATTCCAAGCTGGCCAATTTGAGTTGCTCTGGCAAGCCGTTACAACAAGTGGGTTGCCATACCGCGGCCAAGTGACGGCGCCCTTGGATGTGTCGACATGGCTAGAATGGTACTGGAATTGGAATGGCGTATCACCAACAGCGGTCACTGAACCGCGGGCAAGTGCGTATTTTGGTCGTTATCGAGGGCATGACAAAATAATCTATTGGCGTGAGGTAAACTAATGTGAGTTATTTCTCTCATTAAATTGAACTCAGGCTTTCCCTTGAAATGGGCTGCCATTTCACTTATTGGAAGTCGACGAAAACGCTTGTAACAGATTCTAAATGCAATGCCTTAGTTTGATATTTGTTGCTGAATTGTGTGTTTACTCGTTTTTTGTTGCTGATATTTTCGTCAATAAACAGTATTTTCCGCTTAAATACTGTTTTTTACGTGGCGATTTGAAAAAAAATCACTTCATTAGCGATTGTTAACCTCCTCGGTCTTGTGGAATCAGGGTGGCATTGATAAAGTTAGCTGATTTTTCTTTTCTTCTGACTCCACAGAATACAGGCTAGTTACATGTTTAAGAAGCTACGCGGCATTTTTTCTAATGATCTATCGATCGATTTGGGTACAGCTAACACATTAATTTATGTTCGTGGCGAAGGCATAGTCCTCAATGAGCCTTCTGTTGTTGCTATACGTGGTGAGCGTAGTGGCTCCGGTCAGAAATCTGTTGCCGCGGTCGGCACAGAAGCTAAACAAATGCTAGGCAGAACGCCTGGCAATATCCAAGCTATCCGCCCAATGAAGGACGGTGTTATTGCAGATTTTTATGTGACGGAGAAAATGTTGCAGCACTTTATTAAACAAGTGCACAACAATAGTTTTTTTCGTCCAAGTCCACGCGTGCTTGTGTGTGTGCCCGTTGGTGCTACTCAAGTAGAACGCCGTGCGATTCGTGAATCAGCCATGGGCGCTGGTGCTCGCGAAGTGTATTTAATTGAAGAACCAATGGCAGCTGCGATTGGTGCGGGTTTACCCGTATCTGAAGCGACCGGCTCTATGGTGGTGGATATCGGTGGTGGTACCACTGAAGTCGCGATTATTTCACTTAATGGTGTAGTGTATTCGTCTTCGGTACGTATCGGCGGTGATAAGTTTGATGATGCGATCATCAACTATGTCCGCCGTAATTACGGGAGTTTGATTGGTGAAGCCACGGCTGAGCGTATCAAGCACACTATCGGCACTGCTTATCCTGGCGATGAAGTGCTCGAGATCGAAGTCCGCGGCCGTAATTTGGCAGAAGGTGTACCTCGTAGCTTTACACTGAACAGCAATGAAATTTTAGAAGCCTTACAAGAGCCATTATCTGGCATCGTAAGTGCTGTGATGGTGGCGTTAGAACAATCTCCACCAGAATTAGCTTCAGATATTTCTGAGCGCGGTATGGTGTTAACTGGCGGCGGCGCTTTATTGCGTGATTTAGACCGTTTATTAATGCAAGAAACCGGAATTCCTGTAATGGTGGCGGACGATCCATTGACCTGCGTAGCACGTGGCGGTGGTAAAGCCCTCGAAATGATTGATATGCACGGCGGCGATCTGTTCTCCGAAGAAACCTAATTTAACTTCGGTATGGGGCGGTTAATCACCGCCTTAGCTTTCCTATGAAGCCAATTTTTGTTCGTGGTATTTCAAACCAATTCCGTCTGACACTGGCAATTATTTTGTCGGTGGCTTTGCTCGTGGCTAATCATCGCCTCGATCCTGTACGGCAATCGTTATCCTCTTTTTTTAGTCCATTGCAGTATTTAGCGAGCGTGCCCGGTGTTGCGCTTGACTGGTCGTCTGAAAGTTTTGCCACCCGCAATATGTTAGCGTTGCAAAATAAAGAGCTGCTCAGGCAGCAACTGCTGATGAGTGAACGCTTACAGCGTTTCGAACACTTACGCCAAGAAAATGAACGTTTACGCGCACTGTTGGGCTCACCAGCCTACCTTGATTCGCGCAAAATGGTGGCTGAAGTATTGGAAGTTGCTAGCGATCCTTTCCATCACTATGCGGTGTTAAACCATGGTTCACGCAGTGGTGTATTTGTTGGGCAGCCTGTAGTCGACGCCCAAGGGGTTGTTGGCCAAGTGGTACAAGTCAGTGAAATGACCAGTAGGGTGCTATTGCTCTCCGATGTATCACACGGATTACCTGTGCGTATCACCCGTAATGATGTGCGCCTTGTTGCCAATGGTACGGGTGAGTTAGATGAAATAGAGCTGCGCCATGTGGCCAAGAGTACTGACATTCGTGTCGGCGATTTGCTGGTCACCTCAGGTTTAGGGAATCGTTTCCCGGAAGGTTATCCGGTCGCGCGGGTAATGGAAGTGTTGACTGAAGATGGTCAAAGTTACGCTCGAGTTACCGCCCAGCCTTTAGCGGCTTTAGATCGTATTCGTTATTTATTGTTGATTTGGCCATCCCCCGATTCTGGTGTGACTTTACCGAGTCAGCCTACCGTGTCTGCTGCGGATCATTCATCGAGCGATAATGTACCAAAAGCAGATAGCGCTGTTCCTGCTGGCGGAAGTGTCACGCCAGCAGAGGCTTCTAAACCTGTGACCGCGCCTGCGACCAAATCGTCAACGGAAACCACTCCTCCTGTGGCTGAGGTGCATTAATGAGTTTTCAGGCCGCCAATGGGCGCTTTATTGTTTGGGTGACATTATTTATCGGCGTGATCAGCCAGATCATGCCTTTGCCAAGTGCTGTTGATGCTTGGCGTCCAGACTGGCTATTAATGATTGTTCTCTATTGGTCTATCGCATTACCCCACAGATACAACATCTTAACCGCATGGGTTTTAGGCCTAGTATTAGATATTTTATTGGGAGCCACCTTAGGTGTGCGCTCTTTAGCCATGTCTTTGGTTATTTATATCGCTATCTTGCATTGCCAGCGTTTGCGAAACTTCCCTCAATGGCAGCAGTCGTTAGTGATCATGCTACTGATTTGTATTTATCACTTAGTGATTTACTGGGTGGAATTTGTGATGCAAGAGGCTGTTTTCAAAACAGATCTATTTTTACCTGCGATTTCAGGATTAGTGATCTGGCCTTGGATATTTTGGATTTTACGTCGGGTTCGACGTCATTATAAGGTTCGTTAACTGTGGATTTAGTTTTAGCTTCAACTTCGCCACGTCGCAAAGAATTATTGGCACAGATTGGATTCGGTCGTCCTGAGTTTAGTTTCACGCAAGTGGCACCTGATATTGATGAAACTGTGCAACAGGGCGAAGCGCCAAGGGATTATGTACGACGTTTAGCCGCTGAAAAAGCCCAAGCTGGACTGGCATTATGCGCAGATATGTCACAGCCTGCAGTATTAGGTTCTGATACTATCGTAGTGCTTGAAAATCAAATCTTAGGTAAACCGCTGGATGTGGCCGATGCTAAGCAAACGCTCAGTGAACTGTCTGGCCGAACGCATACTGTGATGACGGCTGTGGCACTGACCTACAAAGCAGGCGAGTCTGACTCAACCTTAAAAACCTCAGTGCGCTTAGTCGAAACACAAGTGCGTTTTTGCGTTTTATCGGCAGCTGACATTGAGGCTTATGTGGCTTCAAAAGAGCCCATGGATAAGGCGGGCAGTTATGGCATTCAAGGGCTCGGCGGTTGCTTTGTGGCTGCAATTGAAGGCAGTTATTCTGGCGTTGTAGGTTTACCTCTGGTTGAAACGCGTGAGTTGTTAGCCGAAGTTGGCTTTATTTAACTGCTGCTGGTTGCTTATATTGCGATTTTGGCTTGAGGTTAGAATGAACCTTATTGGCGTTTAGGGCTCTGAATCGAGTACTCCAATGACGTTGACCTTGTTCCTTTATTCGGTTTTCATGCTTAGAGAGTTTGTAACTTCGATTAATTAATCTAGTTTCCCGAATGGGGTGAGTCGTGAATACCAGTCGCTTAAATCCAAATAAAATACAGCGCAAGATGGGTTCAGAATTACTGATCAACGTAACTCCATCTGAGGCGCGCGTTGCTTTAGTTGAGCATGGTGTGCTGCAAGAAGTCCATATTGAACGCCGGATGAAACGGGGTTTAGTGGGTAATATTTACAAAGGTAAAATCAGCCGTGTGCTACCCGGTATGCAAGCCGCCTTTGTCGATATTGGCTTAGATAAAGCGGCTTTTTTACATGCGTCCGACATAGTACCGCACACTGAGTGTGTCGCCGATGTTGAGAAAGGTCATTTCGTTGTTCGTGATATCGCCGAGTTAGTCCGTCAAGGGCAAGACATTATGGTGCAAGTGGTTAAAGATCCGCTGGGCACTAAGGGCGCACGCCTAACGACCGATATCACGCTGCCTTCCCGTTATTTGGTCTTTATGCCAGGTTCTAGCCATGTTGGTGTTTCCCAGCGTATTGAACTAGAAGAAGAACGCAGTCGCCTCAAACAAATTACTTTGCCCTATGTTGATGATGACGGTGGTTTTATTATCCGCACCGCCGCCGAAGGCGTAGGGGAAGATGAGTTATCCCAAGATGCGGCATTTTTACGCCGAGTTTGGTCAAAGGTGAGTGAGCGACGTAAACGCGGTGGTGTGTCGCTCCTGTATCAAGATTTAGCCTTACCTGTGCGCATTGTGCGTGATTTTGTCGGTACTGAGCTGGACCGTATTCAAGTGGATTCTCGCCGCACTTTTGCCGAGTTGCAGTCTTTTGCGCAGGAGTTTATGCCAGAGATTGCCGATAAGATTGAGCACTATTCAGGACCTGCGCCTATTTTTGATCTCTACGATGTGGAGAACGAAATTCAACGTGCACTCGGCCGTAAAGTCGAGCTCAAGTCTGGTGGCTATTTGATCATAGATCAAACCGAAGCCATGACGACTGTGGATATCAATACCGGCGCCTTTGTGGGGCACAGGAATCTTGAAGAAACCATTTTTAATACCAACCTCGAAGCGACCCAAGCGATAGCGAGGCAGTTACGTCTGCGTAATCTCGGCGGTATCATTATTATCGATTTTATCGACATGATGACGGCGGATCATAAGGCTCGTGTTCTTAGTAGCTTAACCAGCGCTTTGTCTAAGGATAGGGTGAAAACCAATGTGAGTGGTTTTTCGGGGTTAGGTCTAGTCGAAATGACCCGTAAGCGTACCCGCGAAAGTTTAGAGCATGTCGTCTGCGGCGAATGTCCGGCCTGCCATGGCACGGGGAGCATGAAGACAGTCGAGACGGTTTCCTATGAGGTCTTTCGCGAAATAATCCGTTTAAACCGTGCCTACGATGCTGATGAGTTCCTGTTGTACTGTTCGCCTGCCGTGTATCAAAGTCTGCATACCGATGATAATCATCTTATTGCTGAACTTGAGGTTTACATAGGTAAGCGCATCCGTTTGCAAAATGAGCCTATGTACTCACAGCACAAATACGATGTGGTGATGATGTAGTGGCTACGCTTTTTACTGCAAAAAAATTTAGCCGTTTTTGTTGGCAATTTCTGGCGCTTATTTTGGTCTTGTTTGCGCTTGCCGTCAGTTTGATCCGTGGCTTATTACCGCAGGTTGATGAAGTTCGCCAGCAACTGGTTAATTACGTAAAAAGCGAATATAAAGTCGATGTGCAAGTGGGGGAGTTATCCGCCCATTGGCAGGCATTTGGCCCTGCAATTAACATCGATGACTTAGTGATCCCGCCACAGGAACAACTGCCTGTGACCTTGATGATCAAGAACGTACAAGTGAAGTTAGATTTTTGGCAATCGCTGCTCACACTCACCCCGCGAATCGAAGATGTCAATTTTGAGGGTGTCCATGTCGCTTTAGACATGGATAAGCTTACCGAGAACGATCCCGCCACAATCAATAAAGCCCCGCAACTCGATTGGCTCTATGCCCTGTTGCTCAAACAACTCGATAGATTCTCCTTAACCAATGCCACAGTGCAATTGCTGAGCATGCACCAAGAGTTTCGCCCGATCCATATCCGTCATTTGAACTGGCGCAATCAGGGTGAACGTCACCGCGGTGCGGGAGAGTTGTATCTTGATAGTCATGCCTCTGAGCATGAATCTCTCGGATTACAGTTAGATATCAAGGGCGATGGTGCAAATCCCGACAGTTTGACTGGGCAGATTTATTTGGCGGCTAACTCTTTAGACTTAGGTGAATGGGCTTCACGTCAGCCTAATCCCTATGATTCTACTCAAAAGTTACCCTTAGAAGGGGTTGTCAATCTTAAGGCTTGGCTTACGTTTGCCGACCGCAGCATCAGTTCTGCTATGGTTCATTTTGAGCCGAGCTGGCTGCAATGGACATTAAAGCAAGAGCCGCAGAGATTTGAAATTCAAGCGGGTGACATTGTTTGGCAGCCAAAGGCGCCGGGTTGGGAAGTGCAAAGTTCAGGACTGGATTTTGTCACCAATGGTGAGCATTGGCCTGCATTAACGCTGGCCGCGAAGCGTCAAAACGATGAATTATTTGCCTATGTGAATCAAGTTAATACTCAGAGTCTATTGCCGCTGCTGCCGCTATTCCCAGGAGTCGATAAAGCTGTATTGCGTCAATGGCATGCGTTAGCTCCCGAGGCTAATATTGGACCAATCCGCCTGTATCAAAAAGCCGACCAGCCTTTGCTCGCCAGTACCGAAGTGAAGCAGTTGCATTGGCAGAAGGTCGAGGGTATTCCCAATACTCATCCTGTAGATGTGAACCTGCGCTGGCAAGATAAGACGCTGTATTTCTCTCTACCTGAACAAGTGTACACTCTTGATTTTGGTGATGAATTTTCGGCGCCATTAGTGTTCAATGGGGCGCCAATTGATGGTCAATTCGATACTGAACATCTGAGTTTAAATGTGCCTCAGTTGCAGCTTGAAAACGAAGATATCGGCGTTGATGCGGCATTGAATTTGGACTTTAGCGGTGCTGCACACATGGCGCTGGCGGCCAATGTTCGTATCAACAATGTGGCTAATGCCGACAAGTATTTCCCCAATAAGGCGATGGGTGAATCACTGGCCGAGTATTTGGATACTGGGCTTAAAGCGGGTCAGACCCAAGATGCGCAAGTTGTTTGGCGTGGTCCGTTAAGTGGTTTTCCCTTTGACGATAATAGCGGCGTATTTCAGGCAGCATTTACCTTAACAGATGCCAAATTTCAGTTTCAACCCGACTGGCCTGCGGTCACAGATCTGTCCCTTAACGCTTTGTTTGAAAATACCCGCATGGATCTTTGGTTAAACCAAGGCAAGCTGATGAATGTGGATGCCACAGGGGCCCATGTATTTATTCCCGCCATTGGTGAACAGACGCTGCTAAGGATTGAAGCCGAACTTGCTACTCAAGGCAGTGCGGCGACTAAGGTGTTACAAGCCTCACCTTTGGCGAACTCAGTAGGTAAAACCTTAGATGTCGTGCAAGTGCAAGGTGCTGTCACTGGCACTTTAGACATCAGCATTCCACTGTATGAAGGTGAAGCTGAAGATATTCGTGGTCAAATCCGTTTTGATAACACACCGGTATATATTGCTCAGCCAGGGCTTCAACTTCATGGCGTGACTGGTGTAGTCGACTTTGCGAATGAGGTTGTGACAGGAAAAGGCATCAAAGCGCGCTTGTTCGAACAACCGCTTAGTTTAACTTTCGACACTCAGCCTAAAGGTAAAGATTTTGGCCTTAATCTTTCGCTGAAAAGTCGTTGGGATCTCAGCCGTCTCCCCGATGAATTACACAATCCCTTGAGCGATTTTTATCAGGGGAAAATCAGTTGGGACGGTGCTATGACTATGCTATTTACTGAGCAAGGTTATCAAATCCAAGCCAAAGTGACTTCGGATATGCTGGGGACGCAACTGTTACTCCCAGGATACTTTGCTAAACCCGAAAATGAACCACGACCTTTAGTCGCTGAGTTTGTTGGCGATCAAGATGATGCGACGCTCGATGTCAAACTTGCCAGTCATGCCGAGTTTATCGGTGGTTTCGATGCCGATAAAGGCGCAAATTTTAGTTATTTTGACTTGTTATTGGGGCGTTTATTTGGTGAGGATGAAGCCAGAAATACGGAACAAGGTCATATTCAAATCGATCTCGGTAAGGCCAAATTAGCCGAATGGTTACCTGTGATTAATGCCTTTGTTGGTCAAGAGAAAATACCGAAAACGGGCATTTTAGTTGATGATATTCCACATAAAAGTTTATTTCCCGCGGTGGCGAGTATCGATTCTCATATCGGTCGGCTCGATCTTTTAGGGCAACAACTGACGGAGCTTAGGCTTAATGCTAAGCCTAACGAGACGGGATGGCGTTTTAATACCGTTGCCAACGAATTTGACGGTTGGATCGATTTCTATCCAAATTGGAAAACTCAAGGTCTCAAAGTTGTGGCGAATAAATTCTATTTTTCACCTGAGGTAAAGCCGAACACGGATGCCGATTTTGCCAGTGATCAAGTGCTCACTAACTTGCCGCCAGTTGCAGTGAATGTGGAAGATTTTCGTTTCTTCGATAAATCCTTTGGAAAGCTCGTTTTGCAGGCGAGCCCACAAGCGGCAGGATATAAGATTCAAACATTGTCTTTGACTACGCCCAATGTCAATTTGCAGGGCAGTGGCATTTGGCAGCAACAGGCTGGACAGAATAAAACTGATCTCAGTGTTGAGTTAAATGCCACTCAGTTTAGTTATCTATCTGCTCAATTGGGTATAGAGCCTGGCGTTAATGAAGCCCCCTTGAAGGTTAATGCGGACTTATCTTGGCAAGGTGCTCCCTATGCCTTCTCCCTCGAAACCTTAAATGGCAAGGTGAAATTCAACTTAGGCAAAGGCCACTTATCTCAGGTGAGTGACAAGGGCGCACGGATTTTCTCCCTGTTCAGTTTAGATTCTCTGGTGCGTAAACTGTCGCTGGATTTCACCGATGTCTTCGGTCAGGGCATGTATTTCAATTCTTTCAATGGCAATTTGCAGATTGATAATGGCGTTGTGAAAACCACTGACACTGAAATGGATGCCATCGCGGGTAATATGAAGGTGCGTGGCTATACGGATCTCACCACTGAAAGTTTGAATTACGATATCCGCTTTGTGCCGCAATTGGCCTCAAGTGTGCCAACTGTCGTATTGCTCAGTACAAGCGCTTGGACACTGGGTCTGGGAGCCTTTGCCCTGACAAAAGTGCTTGAGCCTGTGATTGAAGTGATTTCAGAAATTCGTTTTCGGGTGACTGGGACTATGGCAGAGCCTGTGGTCGAAGAGTTAGAGCGTAAGAGTAAAGAGATTGAAATTCCAGAATCTATTTTACCTGTGGTTGGCGTTGAGCGCCCAGCGGTGCCGACCGAAGCCGCGAGTCATAACGCCGATATCACTCAGCCGGTAGAAACTAAATCGACCGAGGCTGAATTAACAGAAGCTAAGCCAACTGAAACTAAGTTAACTGAAGCTCAGTCAACTGAAGTTAAACCAAGCAACGCTAAATCTGAGCCACAGCTTCAAGCAACACAACCAGATGCGCTCGAGCCACAAGACGTTAAGCCTGAAGAGGCCAGATCTGAAGAATCAAAGTCAGAAGAGCTAAAGCCAGCAACAGATCAAATTAAAGTGCTCGATTTAAAGCGGGAGCAACCTCAAGCGACGCCTTCGCCTGAAGCGCCGAACACGCATGCCATACCAGAGCATCGCGAAGCAGTAGAACCGATTAAGCAAATTCAGGGAGAGCAAAATGCACATCAGCCTGTTGCAATGTCAGAGCAGTCGCGACGTCAGCGCCAATCTGCAGTTTATCGAATCGCAGCTTAACGAACTCAAACGGGATGCCGATGCGCCCCATTTAGTCGTGTTACCCGAATGCAGTTTACTGTTTGGTGGCCACGAAAGTCAGCAACTTGCCTATGCGGGTGATGTTCATCAGAGTCCGCTCAAATCGGCGTTAAGTGCACTGGCCGCCAAGTATCGGGTGTTTATGGTCGCGGGGACTATTCCGGCGTTGGCTGAGGATGGTCGTGTCTATAGTCGCAGTTATCTGTTTGATGATAAAGGTGATACTTTAGGGCATTACGATAAACTGCACCTTTTTGATGTGGATGTTGCCGATGGTACAAAACAATATCGCGAGAGCGAAACCTTCTGCCCCGGTGATCACATTAGTGTTATTGATACACCTTTTGGCAAAATTGGCTTAACCATCTGTTATGATTTACGCTTTCCCGACTTGTTTAGGGCGATGCGCCTTGCGGGTGCCGAGATTATTACTGTTCCTTCTGCCTTCACTAAGGTGACGGGGGAAGCCCATTGGCAAGTATTGTTACAGGCAAGAGCGATTGAAACCCAATGTGTGATTCTCGCAGCGGCGCAATGGGGGCAGCATAATGAAGGGAGCCGAGAAACCTGGGGGCAGAGCATGATAGTCGGTCCTTGGGGGAATATTTTGGCTGAACTCAAAACCGGTACGGGTTGGGTACAGGCTGAGGTCGACTTAACCGAACTGCACAGTATTCGCAGTAAAATGCCCGTCATGCAGCATAATCGTTTCCTTGAACCAAGCTTGAAATAATGTGCCAGTAGCCAGCAGACGAGTTGAAATGCTGAATTTGCGCTTGAGTCGATATGCAGCATTAACACATAGAATTAGTACACCGAATTTACACTCAGAATATCAAGATCCTTTGGGGTCAAAGAGAGCATAGATGCCATTTTTAGCACAAGTAGAGCAAAGTTTATTGAAGAATGGGTTAGCGTTAGATGGCCTGCAAACCTATCTAAACACCATACATCAGCACAAAATCGATTATTCCGATCTCTATTTTCAAGGTAGTCGCCACGAATCTTGGGTGCTGGAAGACGGCATCATCAAAGACGGTAGTTTCCATATTGAACGCGGTGTGGGTGTGCGGGCCATCAGCGGTGAGAAAACGGGTTTTGCCTATGCCGATGATATCACTCTTGCCGCCTTAAGCGCTGCAGTACAGGCTGCCCGTGGCATTGCTAGTGCGGGTGAGCAGACTCAAGTGCAAGCCTTTAAACGTCAAAAAGCATTGGCGTTATACGACAGCTTAGATCCGATTGCGGCGATGGAAGAAGTCAAAAAAATCAACCTGCTGAAAGAAGCCGATGCTTTTATTCGCAGTCTAGATAGCCGGATTATTCAAGTGGTGGTTAGCCTTGCTGGTGTGCACGAAGAAATCCTCGTTGCTGCGAGTGATGGCACTCTTGCGGCCGATATCCGTCCTCTGGTGCGTTTTAACTGTAGCGTGATTTTGGAAGAAAACGGTAAACGTGAACGTGGTGGCGCCGGTGGTGGTGGTCGTCATGACTACGGTGTTTTAATGGCAAGCGATGACACAGGTTTACCTATGTGTTTCGACTTTGCCCGCGAAGCCGTGCGTCAAGCGCAAGTTAACCTTAACGCCATCGATGCACCAGCGGGTGAAATGCCTGTGGTGTTAGGTAATGGCTGGCCCGGTGTATTGCTCCACGAAGCGGTTGGACATGGTTTGGAAGGCGACTTTAACCGTAAGGGCAGCAGTGCCTTTAGCGGCAAGGTTGGTCAGCAAGTTGCGTCTAAGTTAGTGACAGTGGTCGACGATGGCACCTTGCCTAATCGTCGTGGTTCACTGAGTATCGACGATGAAGGTGTACAAACCCAAAGAACCGTATTGATTGAAGACGGTATTTTAAAGGGTTACATCCAAGACAAACTCAATGCTCGCTTAATGGGTGTTGCGCCAACGGGTAATGGTCGCCGCGAATCCTACGCACATTTGCCTATGCCACGTATGACCAATACTTATATGACGGCCGGTGAGTCAGATCCCAGTGAGATTATTAAGTCAGTGAAGAAGGGTATTTACGCCCCTAACTTTGGCGGTGGCCAAGTTGATATCACTTCGGGTAAGTTTGTGTTCTCAGCATCCGAAGCCTATTTGATTGAAAATGGTGAAGTTACTCAAGCCATTAAGGGTGCTACTTTAATCGGTAATGGCCCTGAGGCTATGAGCCAGATTTCTATGGTCGGTAACGATATGGCTTTAGATCAAGGTGTGGGCGTTTGTGGTAAAGATGGTCAAAGTGTGCCTGTGGGTGTGGGTCAACCGACCCTAAAACTCGATAAGCTCACCGTGGGCGGAACAGCATAAAACCTAGAACCTTACGTCTATGGGTTCTAGTCGCTACCCATCATGAATGTTATCATTCGCAAAGGAAATTAGAGTAACTACTCTAGAGGTGTTAATGAAACTATCACGTGTGGTATGGCTGTGCCTATTATCATTGCCTTTGGCTGGCTATGCCCAGCCGATTAGCTTTACTGATGCTTGGCAGCAAGTGCTGAAGGTGAGCGACAAGTTGCAAGCGCAATCGCAGGAAGTTAACCGCGCTAAGGGTGAACAAGAGGCGGGCGAGAGCTTAAATTTTCCCTCATTAGACATTCGCGGTAACTATATTCATTTGGATAAACCGATTGAGTTTGATCTGAAAGAATTAAATTCTGTGGTTTCTATCCCGCCATCGCTTGGCGGTATTATTGCGGGTATTCCGCCGCTGCCCTTAAGTGAGCAAGATATTTTTAGCGCCAGCTTACAGGCAATGTGGCCGATTTATACGGGCGGACAGATCACTGCGGCTCAAGGTATACACGCGGCTATGGTGGCCGAGAAGCAACAAGAATTACAATTGGCAACGCGTGATTTATTTACCCTGCTGGTGGATAGATATTACGCTGTCGATGTGACGTTGGCATTGGTGAATACTCAGACTGATCTGGTTGGATCGTTAGCTAAGCATGTTGATCATGCTTTAGCACTAGAGCGCGAAGGGCAAATTGCGAAGGTTGAGCGCCTCAATGCGCAGGTCGCCCTAGAGAATGCTAAAGTCAATTTAGGCAGTGCTCGTCGGCAACACGAAATGGCAGTGATCGCGCTGGCACGTATGCTACAGCAAAGTCAGGTGAGCACAAATTCTCCCTTATTTGTACTGCCACAGGCTCCTTCATTCGCTCAACTCAGCCAAATTACCCTGAGCCAACATCCGGCGCTCAAATTACTCGAAGCGAAAGAAACGCAAGCGAACGGTTTAATAGCGTTGGAAAAAGGTAAATACCATCCAACGGTTTTCCTCTTTGGTAACTACACCTTGTATGAAGAGGACACTCTCTTGACGAGCATCACACCTGACTGGATGGTTGGGGTTGGGGTCAATGTGCCACTGATCAGCCGCGATGGTCGTAGCGGTAAGGTCGAAGCGGCGAAAAGTGCACTCTTACAAGCTCGTTATACCAAGGCACAAACTAAACAAGACTTGAGTCTGCTGGTGGATCAAAGCTACCGCCAATTATTACAGGCCGAGGAAGAAGTGACGGCGCTCGATACTTCGCTCGAACTTGCTATTGAAAACCTGCGTCTTAGGGAAATCGCCTTTAATCAAGGGCTTTCAACCTCTATCGACAGAGTCGATGCGGAGCTGAAACTAAGCGCGGTGAAAACTCAGCAATTGGCTGCCCGTTATCGTTATGTGCAAGCCTATGCCAGATTAATGGCCATTAGTGGTCAACTAGATGAATTTATCGGTCGTACCACAGCCCCTACCCAAGTGCAGGAGACAAACAATGCGCGCTAACAGAATACTTGCCCTTGTGGCGTTGGTCGCATTAGGCCTTATCTTAGCCTATGGACTCAAGCTCGCTTATAGCCCGCAGCCGAGTTTGTTGCAGGGCCAGATTGAAGCCCGTGAGTACAATGTTTCGTCCAAGGTGCCAGGCAGAGTCGAGCAAGTGCTCGTGCGCCGCGGTGATAGTGTGGCCCAAGGGGATTTATTATTCGCGATCCGCAGTCCTGAGCTAGATGCAAAGTTAATGCAGGCCGAAGGTGGTCGTGATGCCGCTAAGGCGATGCAGCTTGAAGCCAACAACGGTGCTCGCAGCCAAGAAGTGATGGCAGCCAAGGAGCAATGGCTCAAGGCGCAGGCGGCGGCAACGCTCGCTAAAACCACTTATACCCGAGTCGAAAACTTATTTAACGAAGGTGTGGCGGCAAGACAAAAACGCGATGAAGCCTTTACCCAATGGCAAGCGGCAAAATACACAGAACAAGCGGCCTTAGCCATGTACCAAATGGCCGAGGAAGGTGCGCGGGCGGAAACCAAAGTGGCTGCGGCAGGTAATGCCCGTAAGGCTGAAGGTGCAGTGAAAGAAGTTAGCGCCATTATGGAAGATAGCCAAATGCGCGCACCTAAATCGGGTGAGATCAGCGACGTGCTGTTACAGGCGGGTGAATTGGCACCCAGTGGTTTTCCGATTGTTAGTTTGATTGATATGCAGGATGCTTGGGCCGTGTTCCAAGTGCGAGAAGACCAACTTAAACGTTTCAAAAAAGGTCAAACAATTCAATTAACGATTCCGGCACTCGGGCAGGATGTGGATTTTACTGTGTCCCATATCAGTGTGATGGGTGAGTTTGCCACTTGGCGTTCGACTGAAAGTGGCCATGATTTTGATATGCGAACCTTTGAAGTGGAATTGCGTCCAAACCAGCCGATTACCGATCTGCGTGTCGGCATGTCTGTGCTGCTGCGCAGTGAGTAAAAGTCGTGACTGAACGTACGCCTCACGCCAACGCGGCGGACAAGATTAAGGGCGAATCACAGCCATCGAGCATAAGCTTTATGGCGTTGCTCACAGCGTTAGTTCGCCGTGAGCTGCGTGCCCTATGGCATGACCCTTGGCAGTTAGCGCTGATAAGTTATATTCCACTACTGGGGATTTTATGCTTATGGTGGTTATTCAGTGCAGGTCTGCCAAGGCAACTGCCCGTGGCGATTGTCGACCAAGATCATAGTCAATTGAGCCGCATGTTGACCCGTCAGCTTAAGGCAAACCCAGTTACCGATCCGCAAAGTTTTACCGACTTATCCTCGGCGATAAGCGCGATGCAACAGGCGAAAGTCTACGCTATTGTGGTTTTTCCCTATGATATGAAAAAGGATTTACTTACAGGCCATAAGCCTACAATTGATGTGCGCTACAACAGTCAATTTTTGCTGGTGGGTAAGTTACTCTCAAGCCAAATTCAGTTGAGTTTAGGCGACGGATTACAGCAAGTGGCGGGTTTAAAGCTGCTCGCAAATGGTACACCGAAATCCCAAGTTGCAGTGAATTTAAGCCCTGTCAAAAGCCAAACAACAGCCCTGTTTAACCGAAATAACAACTACATAGGTTTCTTAGTACCGCCAGTGCTGATTGCGCTGTGGCAGTTGTTATCTATGTTAGTGATGGCAAACAGCTTAAATCGAGAGCTGCATTTAGCGCCTACCACTCAGGCCGATGGCATGTCGAATCTCTTAACTGAACATTTTTGGCCTAAGGTGTGGGCGAAAATGGTGCTGTTTACGCCGATATTGATGCTGCAGTGCGGCTTTATTTTAGCTTGGTTGTATTTGTATCTTGCTCTGCCGATGGCGGGGAGTTTAGCCCTATTATTGCTCGCGCAATTAGTCATGTTATTGGCAGTCTGGAGCTTAGTGTTATTAATATTTGTAGTGATGCGTGATAGTGCGCGGGTCATCAGCTTTTGTACCGCTTTATTTGCGCCAGCGTTTGCCTTTATGGGCATTACTTTTCCGACTCACGAAATGCCGCAATTAGCCCAGTGGTGGCGACTTATCATGCCATCGAGCCATTATATTGAGTCCCATGTTAGTATCGTGAGTTATGGCGCCACTTGGCCAAGTGTAGCGAGCCAAATTACCAGTTATTGGGGCTTTATCTGTCTGATACCTTTGATATATTTCCTGTCGCGTAAATTACTGCCTATCACAGTTAACACCAATGCTTCAGTGACGGTTTATGACTCGGACGCAGCTATATCTGCGAAGGGGCAATAGGATGAATTTATCCAATAGCGAACACGCAAACACACCACGTCAGCTCAGTCTGTGGCGACTGATCCTCACTGAATTTAAGGCCATTATTAGCGATAAAGCGATCGCAGTGACCTTATTTGGCGGTGTACTGTTTTATTCGGTTTTGTATCCTTTGCCCTATTTGAATCAAGTGCCGACCGAGCAACAACTGATCGTGGTGGACTTAGATCATTCTTCCCTAAGCCGTCAATTGATCCGTCATGCCGATGCCAGCGCAAAAATTCAAGTCATAGGTCAAGTCGGTTCGATTACCGAGGCGAAGCGTTTTATTGAGACGCGTAAGGCCCACGGCTTACTCGTGATCCCAGAAGGATTCCGTCGCGATTTATTGCTCGGTAAAGGTGTGACGCTAAGCTATGGCGGTGATGCTAGTTACTTTTTGATTTATTCCGCGGTTGTTGAAGGCTTAGTTAGCGCTGGAATGGATGCGGGTAAACAAGTGCAATTGATTGGCATGCTTGCTCAAGGACAAAATCCTAAGCAGGCCCAAGAGAGTTTAAACTCGCTTCATCTTAACAGTGTGCCAGCCTTTAACCAGAGCCTAGGTTATACGCCCTATGTAGTACCTGGACTGTTCTTGCTGATTTTGCACCAAACCTTACTCATAGGTACTGGCATTTTGGGGGCAGGGCAATGGCGGCATAAAGGGTATTGGCAGCAGGTGTCTCCGGTGCAATTAGTCTGTGGCCGTATCCTTGCTTTCATGTTGATTTATATCTTCTTTACCAGCTTTTATGTGGGCTATTGTTATCACTGGTATAACGTGAGTATTCAAGCGAGCCTTGGCTTAGTTGCGCTGTGGTTATTGCCGTTTTTACTGGCTACCGCCGCCGCAGGTGTTGCCATGAGCACCTTATTCACTCGCCGCGATTTACCCACCCAAGTGCTACTGCTGATCTCTATGCCTATTCTATTCGTGTCAGGTTTTGTGTGGCCGATAGCACTGATCCCAGAACCTTTAGTACTCGGCTCACAGTTTATTCCCGCCGTGCCCGCGATCATGGGTATGTTAGAACTCAATCAAATGGGCGCAAGCTGGGCGAGTGTGATGCCCAAATGGCTACAACTCTGGGGCTTATTTGCGGTCTTTTTCGGCCTAGCGATGTTGGGGATTAAGCGTCGTGCTAGGTTATTGTTGGCTGTCGCGAACTAGGTTTTAGATGCAGGTTGCGATTTACACATGCTGATTTTTAAATAAAAAATCAAAGTTGTGGGGTTAAGCCCACAATCTAAATCCAAACTAAATTTGGGTTTAGGTTCTTTTCGGCCGTTAGGCTGCACAGTTAATCCAAACGGAATTGAGGTCAGCAAAACCCACTATCATCTGCAAGATATCAAAAGAAAACTTCATTTTTACTTCTTTATATTCATTTAAATCACTCTCACCGTACTTTTGGGCAGCAAAGTCCCCTTATTGGGTTGTCTTCTTGTTGGTTTTGGGGGAGAATGCGCGCCGAAAAAATAACCGAGATACTCAGTATCTCGGTTATTTTTTATTTATGGCGTATGTGTTTTAAAACAATTGAGGCCGGTAAACATCCGGAAATGATATGAGGTTCAGTTGAACCTATTTTACTGAGGAAAGACCAATGGGGCTGTTGTGTACCGGATTGTCGGTAGTTGTTGTAAATCAAGTTGTTGCGTTAGCCATTAAACCTAGAGTGCAGACGGTTAGCCGCAAGCAAAAACTAATTGCAGATGCGTGCTTAGGTGTTCAACCCTGTAGAATGGGGGTGTGCTGATGAGCCAACAAAATCTGGGTTTGAAGCAGACCCTCAACTTATGGCAAGTGGTGGTGATGGGGCTTGCCTATCTCACGCCTATGGCCGTTTTTGACACCTTTGGTATTGTTTCCGAGATCACCTCTGGCCATGTGGCTACGTCTTATCTATTCGCATTGGCGGGGATTTTATTTACCGCGTTTAGTTACGGTCATTTGGTACGTAAATATCCCTATGCGGGTTCAGCCTACACTTATGCTCAAAAAACCTTTAGCCAGAATGTTGGTTTTATGGTGGGTTGGTCATCGCTGCTGGACTATATGTTTATGCCAATGATCAATATGTTGCTCGCAAAAATCTATTTAACCGCCATGTTTCCCAGCGTCGAACCTTGGATCTTTATTTTCGCACTTGTGACCATAATGACCTTGCTTAATCTCAAGGGGATTGATCTCGTCGCGAACTTTAATGGGGTGATAGTGTTTGCACAGATCGCCATTATTGTGGTGTTCATTGGTCTAATGGCCTATAGCATTTCCCTCGGTGAAGGCGAAGGTGTCGTCGCGAGTGTGCGACCATTTTATGCCGATAATATGGCGATGGCGCCATTATTCACAGGGGCGACGATTCTGTGTTTCTCCTTCCTCGGCTTTGACGGGTTAAGTTCACTGACTGAAGAAACTAAAGATGCGCAGCGTGTTATCCCTCGCGCGATTGTGTTGACAGCTTTGCTCGGTGGCGTGATTTTTGTTGGCGTGTCTTATTTTTTGCAGCTCTATTTCCCCGATATTTCCCGCTTTCAACAGCTTGATGCGGTATTGCCTGAAATTGCACTCTATGTGGGTGGTAATCTATTCCAGTCCATCGTATTAGTGGCGACCACAGTTGCCGTATTGGCATCCGGTATGGCTGCCCATGCTGGGGTTGCACGGATTTTATATGTGATGGGGCGGGATAATATGTTGCCACGTAAAGGGTTTGCTTATATCCATCCTAGATGGCGAACCCCAGCATTTAATGTCTTGTTGGTGGGTGCGCTTGCGCTGTCTGCCGTTTCATTTGATTTGGAAATGGCGCTAGCCTTAGTGAATTTTGGCGCTTTAGTCGCTTTTACCTTCGTAAACTTATCCGTGATTGTGCAGTTTTACCTAAGGGATCGACGTAATAAATCTTTTAGAGACCACTTACAATACTTAGTATTGCCCCTGTGTGGCGCCGGCACTATTGGCGTGCTTTGGGTGAACTTAGAGCCACAATCACTAGAGTTAGGGCTTATATGGGCGGCAGTGGGAGCATTGTATTTGGCTTTACGGAGTTTCCGTTTACGCCGTGCAGTAGAGCTATAAAATTAAGAGTTATAAAATTAGTGAGAGTCATGGCTCATAGATGCACAGCTATAACTAAAGATGTGTTGTAGATCTAAGGGCTGTGAGTTGTCATCCTCTAACAAAATATTCCAATAAAAAGACCCGCATTAGCGGGTCTTTTTATTATCTATCAGTTCGTTATTATTGCAGCAACACATTGAACTTAAGCAAGGTTTCAACACCACTTGGTGTATTCACTGTTAGTACCACTTGGCTGCTAGCGGTTTCAGTATTCTTGAGGTAAAAGTCCGCCATACTTGCATTAGCATCATTCGTTTTAGGCACAGTATAAGGCGTTGACAGTAATTCCCCTTTATCCGCATCGATATTAAGCGTTGTGCTAGAGGGCAGAATTTGATCGGCACTGTCGTAGAACTTTACGGTAAATTCGGATGTTTGCCCTGCAGGAATTGCCGTTAAAGACTCTAGATTGTTGAGAATATTTTGACCTAGGCGATCTTCATATACTTTGACACCATCTTGCCATAGGGAGAAATAGGCTTTTGAGCCAGACATTATCATCACAACTGCTTTACGAACATAAGTCTTATTCGCTTGTCCTGTCCCGCAGAGTGCGCCTTGACATTGAGGGCCGTTAAACTTGCCATCGGCACCTTTATAGGTGTCGCTAGCGAGGTTATCGAAATAGCGTTCACCACTATCATAGGCGAAGTTTTCGTTATCATCGCGAAAGGCTGTCGGCAGATCGCTAAAGCCTGAGCTATGAAAGGTTTCAATATCTAAGCCGTTACCACTGCAAGCCACAGGAACGCCATTTATCAAGCAAGCTTTTGCAATGGCGCTACCATCGGGTGTATCAAATTGGTTGTTACCATTGGTGTCGAAAAAGGTTTCGTGACCTAAAGCGTAGGCTAATACTGTTATGCGATGGTCTTGAGGTCTTGGATCGCTTGATGTCCAAGTCACACTGCAGACACCATTTTGAGTTAAGCAGCTTGGCTCTATTTGGCCGCCTTCACTGGTGAAGTTGACTGTTGTGTCATTGGGCGCAGGGTTGCCAAAACTATCAGACAGTCTTGCTGTCACTGTGACTTTCTCACCATCAATATTGCCCGCTTCAGGGTTGGCATTACTCGTCGCTAAACTAAATCCAAGTTGTTGAGGTAGACCAGTATTCACGGTTAACTGTTCAGATTGGCTAGTGATGACTTCTTTAGTATCAGTATCAACAGCAGTGGCAACCACGCGTACTGGCGTGGGTACTGTACCGGATAATACGCGCACACTGGCGATACCTTGGGAGTTAGTCAGGCTTTGCGCATTCGCAGTGCCATTGGCAAAACTTAAACCACCGACAACCGTATCTAAGGTAAAGCTGACCTTTTGCTGCGCTGCGGGTTGGCCATTGGCGCTGGTGACTTTGAAGCTGACTAAAGAGGATTCGCTTGAACCTGTGCCGCCCGCACCTTTAATGCGAATTTGTGCCGGCTCTGCCGACTCAAAACTTAAGCTGGCAAGCGTTTGACGTTGCAGAGTAAATGGGAAATTCGCCGTTAACGTCTGATTACCAGCCACTGTTGTGGCAATGATTTGGTCGCTACGTTCACTGTTGCCACTGCAACTTGTGTCTTGGAAGGTCGAGCTCGCATTACCCGATAAGGTTGTAACTGGGGTATCGAGTGTGGCGCTATTGTTTGTGGTGCAATCTGAGCTAAAGCTGATGGAAGAGGGTGTTTGTACTCGCGTAACCGTGCCGTCATTGGCCTCTAAGACTAAACTTGCACTTACACCGAAACTACCGCCTGCACTGATTTTATATTTGCCATTGGCATCGGCCGTTAAGGTGCTCGCCAATTGACCTTCGGTAAAGACAGCACCATTGAATGAGCCGATTTTCAGCGTACCTTCTTGATTGACGGCATCTTTACTCAAGACTTCATACAAACTGCTGGTTTGCAGCGATTGACCTTGATAGTCCACAGTGACTGTTAAGGCATTTGCCCCTAATTCAGTTGCACTTGGCGTATAGGGTACCTGCGCAATACCTTGAGTGTTGGTCAGCGCACTGGTTGGATTGAGTGCCGCTGAACCTGCAGTAAAGGTGACTTTAGCGCCTTCGATACCTTTGCTTTCGCTATCGAGCAATATGGCTTGTAATTGCACCGACTCATCGACTTTAAAGCGAGTGACTAAGGCTGAGCTGCTTAAAATACTGGCGCTGAGTTTGGGTGTTTCAATGGTGTTGCCATTGCCTGAACCAACGAACTCGTAGTTACGGCTTGCAGTTAATGCGTCTGCATCAGACGGCGTATAGCTCGCCGTTACCGTACCAGCTTCTGCTGTTAATGTCGGGTTAGAAATGATGACTTCAGCAACGCCATCTGCATTGGTGAGTTTTGTTGCTGGCGCAACAGTACCTAAGGTCGCAGCGAAGCTAATCAGTTGGCCGCTAAGTTTACTCGAACCCTTTTTTAAGGTAGCGACGGCACAAAAACTCGTATCGGAGGCAAAGCTTAAATTGGTGGTTGCATCGGCGCACTTGCCGTTAACTACAGTTTTATAGCCCAGCGTTAAGCTGTAGCTGTCTGTTGTTCCGTCAGTGTCGGTGCCATCAGCGGCGCCATTACAACCACTGAGCGCTAATGCGCCCAGTAATGCCCAAGAAAATACCGATAACGTTTTGCTAAGTCGCATAAGCAACATCCTTGTGGGGCTGAAGTTAATTAGTCTTGGATTTCGCTGCGTAGATATTTAAACAGCTCTTTAGATGATTTTGATTCTGGGCTTTTGGCCAGTTCTTTGGTGGCTTGACGCACCAAAGTACGCAGTTTTTGTCTGTCTAATTGCGGATAATGCTCGACGACAGTTTGAATCTCATCATCACCTTGGGTGAGTAAGCGTTCACGCATTTTTTCGAACATTTGTAACTTAGCGGTCTCGTTGTTGTTTTTATTCAACACGATAGCGAGTGAAGCCTTGATTGGCTCAATATCAAAATTACGCATCAATTTGCCGATATACTGCATGTGGCGACGATACGCCTCAGTATTGACCTTGATTTTGCGTGTTTGCAGGATAGCGTCGTACAAAAACTCATCCAGCTCGATTTTATCTAGCTGAGTCTTGCTCAGTGAAACAAGCTCCATACCGACTTTTTGCACGGCTTCGCTATCACGCTTGTCCGTTGTTTTGCTGCTGACATAATCTTCATCTATGTCGTAGGGCTGTTTAAAATGTTCTGAATCACCAACAATCTTCATATAGATAAAACCTCAAGTAATTTACTGGCTAATAATAACATCTCCAGCCAAAAATCGCCTAGGTGAATGTGTTTAGGATACGCTCTCAAGCCTAAGTCAGCCGCGAATAATTAATGTGAATGGGATTTGTGTTTGTTATGCTACGGCAATTGCCGACAACGAAAGAGTAGCTTTGTGTCTTTGAACAGAATCGATAGTGAATTGGGCGCGCTGAAAGATGCGGTGGCCGTGGCGCTGGAATATGCCAACAAATTAGGAACGAACGCTGCCGAAGTGGCGATCAGTAAACAACAAGGTTTGTCGGTTTCTACCCGTTTAAAAGAAGTTGAAACCGTTGAATTTAATAAAGATGGTGCCTTAGGAATTACGGTTTACCGCGATGGTTGCAAGGGCAGTTCATCGACGTCGGATTTAAGTCCAGAGGCCATCGCCCTCGCGGTAAAAGCGGCCGATGATATCGCCCGTTATACTTCTCCGGATCCATTCAGTGGTCTTGCCGATAAAGCCTTGATGGCAAATCAGATCCGCGATCTTCAACTGTATTATCCACAAGATATTTCCCCCGATGAGTTAGCGCAACTGGCAATCCGCGCTGAAACTGCGGCGCTCGATGCCGATCCACGTATCAATAATTCCGACGGCGCCAGTGCCAATGCTCACACTGCGGTTAAAGTGTATGGCAACAGCCACGGTTTCTTAAACGGTTATTGCAGCTCGCGTTATAGCTTAAGTTGCAGCGTGATCGGTGAAGATAGCGAAGGCAATATGCAACGGGATTACGATTACACTATCGCCCGTAAATTCAGCGAGATGCTTGCACCTGAAACGGTAGGTTTAAAGACCGCCGAGAAGACAGTAAGCCGCCTCGGTGCGCGCAAGATCGCGACGACGCGTTTACCCATTTTATTAGCGCCAGATATCGCCACAGGGTTAATCGGCCACTTTATCGGTGCGATCAGCGGTGGCAGTTTATACCGTAAATCCAGTTTCTTATTGGATTCGATCAACACCCAAATCTTCCCCGATTGGTTTAATATCGAAGAACAGCCGCATTTACTGGGCGCATTGGCAAGCGCGAACTACGACAGTGAAGGCGTGGCGACCCAAGACAGACGCATTATTGACCGCGGCATGTTAGAAACCTATTTGCTGACCAGTTACTCGGCGCGCAAGTTAGGCTTAACCAACACGGGCCATGCGGGCGGTATTTATAACTGGACGCTCGGCCACACTGGCCAAACCTTCGACGAATTGGTGAAAGACATGGGCACAGGTTTGATTGTGACCGAAGTCATGGGCCAAGGCGTGAACATGGTAACGGGCGATTATTCCCGTGGTGCGGCGGGTTTCTACGTTGAAAACGGTGAGATCCAATATCCAGTGGAAGAGATCACTATTGCGGGTAACTTAAAAGAGATGTTCCGTGGCGTGCAAGCCGTGAGTAAGGATTTTGATCTGCGCTCATCGATTCGTACCGGCGGTATCTTGTTATCTGAAATGAAGATTGCGGGTAACTAATCCATAGTGTCACTCGTTCCGCCGTGCTGCATAGTGCGCTTAAGTCGTCTCAGTGCTTTAGTGCTAGTACTTTAGTGTTAGTAGCATGAATGTGGTTTGAGCATAAAAAAGGGCAAGTGATTAATCACTTAATCTGCTCGCCCTTTTTGTTTAACGTTCGGATTAGATCTGCTCGACCTAAAAAGCCGTGCTGTTAAAAACCATGTGGTTAAAAACTATGTTGTTAAAAACAGTGCCTTTAAAATCAGTTGTTAAAACGCATAGCTTGCGCTGAGTTCAAACGAGCGACCTGCACCGGCAATCTGGTTAAAGCCATTGGTATTATCGGCCTTAAATTCCGCCACACTCACGCCGCCCAGTGGCAGCTCATAGTAGCTGTCGAACAGGTTATTCACGGCGAAGGTAACAGTCAGATCCTGCCATTTCATACTGCTGTTCAAATTGAGCAAGGAGTAGCTGTCTGTTTCATTTTCAAGGCGGCGGTCATCTACGCGATCTTTGGTCGCAACCCATTGCCATGAAAGACTGTTTTCCCATTGACCTAACTGATGTTGCAGTGCCAGCTCTGTTTGCAACGGCTTGATTTGATATAAAGGTTCATCACCTTCATCTCGCTCGCCACGGGTTACATTCACTTTGCCTAACACTTGCCATTTACCTGTGCTGGTTTCGGCAAACTTATAGAGCGCATTAAAACGTGCGCCATAGAGATTGGCATCTAAGTTAGTGAATTGGAGAATATTGCGTTTGCCATCAGGCGAACTGGTGCGATTGAAGCTACCAATGACTTCGGCATCGACATAGTCAGTCACAGCTGTGTACCAAGCTGTGGTCGAGACTTGCCAGCTATCATCGTTATATTTGTAGGCTGCGCTCAGGGTATGGGCGGTTTCTGGTTTAAGATCCGGATTACCCACATAACCATTACCATCACCATACCAACCTATCATAGTGGTCGCCATAGTGCCGCGGCCCCAGCTGTAACGTTCGTATAGATTCGGAGCACGATTCTTGCGGGCTAAACCAAACTCAAGCTGTTGATTGGTCGATAATTGATAGCGCGCCAGTAAGGTGGCATCGATCAGATTATCATCACGTTTTCTGTCCATTGCATTAAAGGCTTTTGCCGCTTCTGCGTCGACATTGGGCATGCCCATCATAGGCATGTTGCTATAGGCTTGGACTTCACCAGTATTGGTGGTGACATACTCAAAGCGAACACCCGCCGATAACCACCAGCTTTGACTTAAATCTTGCTGCCATTCTCCATAAACGGCGGCGCGTTTTCGCTGGCCATCGTTGATATTGATGTAGTCATTGGGCGCCATCATAGTGCCAGGCACCGCAGGCCAAACATCGTCGAGCTGGTAGCTATAGTATTCTTGGCCGACCAGTAAGGTGCTGTCATCACCTATTGGCAAACGCCAGTGCAGTTGATAGCTGTAGTCATCACCTTCAGTGTTCATTGGCATCTTGCCGGTTTTCTCTGGGGTGAAAAAGCCCATCTCGTGCTTCACGCCGTGCCAATTGAATTGGGCGCTGAACTCGCCGTCATCGTCGAGTTTAAGTTGATAACGGGCGAGGGCACCGTAACTCTTGTTATCTGTCATATCCATGTATTGGTTAGCAAAACCTTGAAATGGAATATTCTGATGGGTCAGTTTGATGGCAACTTCTTGAGTGTCGTCACGCCATGCGGCGGTCAATGCATGGTTTTGTGCGCGGTATAGAGTATCTATGACTTTATCGCCATTGCCATCTTTATAGCTGTTGGCATCTTCATAGGCGCCTTGATAGCTTAGGCTGATATTTTTGCTGGCAACTGTGGCATTGGTGCCCAGTAGCAAGGTGTCACTCACGCTGCGGTATCCCGTTGAGATATCGCCGCTATTCCACTTGATGCTATCGCTTTCGCCAAATTTAGGATTAAGGCTGCTGACTTTGATCACCCCCGCGATATTGTCGCCGCCCGCGCTGACTGGCGATACACCCGCAATCACTTCGGCTGTGGTGACTTGATTGGCGGAAATATATGACAGCGGTGGATTCATTTGATTGGCGCAGGAAGCGGTAATGTCCGCACCATCAACTAACACTTTAATGCGATCGCCCATCATGCCATTGAGAATAGGCAGAGCTGATACGCCACCCGCTTCGGAGAAATCTACTCCTTGTCCTTTCAGCAGGTTTTCAGCCGAACCTAGCGTGTTGCGGTTGTCGGTCTGTTGGCCGTGGACTTCTAAGCGTTCGATATTGGCTAATTCGCTGTCATCGGCCATTGCCTGTGGCGCTAGCGATAAGCCCATGGCGATTGCGAGGGATGAGGAAATTACTGAAGTGTTAAACGGGTGAGATAAATACACAGAATTTGCAGCCATCTTATTGTCTTCCATTCACTTGGATTAATTGCGCTGCATTATAAAGAGCATCTCAGTGTGGCAGGTGCGGCATATTGTCGCAGAGGGTAACAAAGCGAGTTAAAACATCAGAATATGGCTTGAGCAGAAGACAAGTTTTCCACTTTTTAATCAGTTAGGCATGATTCTCTTAGCTCTTTATTGGTACCTCAATTGATAAGAGGTCCAATAGAACTCTGCGTTAGCGGTACTTTTGTGATTTAAGCTAACCCAAATGAGGCATTTTAATTTCTGGGATTTAAGCTAGCCAAAATACTTACTATACAAGCGCTGAGTTTCACCTTGGGAATCCATAGCGGCGAGTGCTTTGCCAATTCAAAGA
This sequence comes from Shewanella sp. SM101, assembly GCF_025654465.1. Lineage (NCBI taxonomy): Bacteria > Pseudomonadati > Pseudomonadota > Gammaproteobacteria > Alteromonadales > Shewanellaceae > Shewanella > Shewanella sp. SM101. The sequence continues at coordinate 9,586 of NZ_JAKKRH010000010.1, read as the reverse complement.
CTTTAGAATCTGGTGTTAACACTGTGGGACTGTTATCTGGGCTGATGGGGATATCAGCGCGATAGTTGGGGTTGTGTCTACCGCGGTAGTGGCGGCTTTTTTTCGAGAAACCGAGGTACATTTCCTGCGGTAATTCGCTGTAGTGATAGTGGAGTTTAAACTGGCTTTGGTCACGATTTTTAAGGTAATAATGCAAAGTGGTTTGATCATAAATAAAAAAGTCCCCTTGGTTTGAAAGCAAATAATCCAAGGCTTTAGGGACGGTTAACTCAGGCGGTTTGCGTACCTTGATTTTGTCGGGTAAGCCGCCAAAGTCGTAACTGCCGGGGGCGATTAAGAGGGTCATCTCATTATGGGCTAACTGTTCAATGGAGCGAATATCGGCGGCGCCAGCACGGCTAATGCCAATCGCACGTTGTGAAAGTCCATTGGGGATAAAATACGCGTATTGAGCCCGCTCTTCGGTGAAATTAAGGCCGGGATAAAAATCGATATTGCCGAGTTTGAGATCCCGCAGAATACGTAATTTAGGTGCGCGCACCACATTGAGTTTGCAGCCAATCTTGTCCGCCGCCGCTTGGTAGAGTTCGTGATAAAATCCCGTGTTATTGGACTCGTCTCCGATAAAGGGTAAGCGTTCGCTGGTGCGATACCCCATAGTCATCACGCAGGAATCTGAACTGGAAAAAGCACTGGCAAGCGGGGCTTGAAGCATTATCAGTAAAAACAGTGCGCCGAGCCAAGGTTGAGCGACTAACACGGATGTCAAATTGATCTCCTTATCTGTCGATTACAAAGTGTAACCTGAGTGCCAATAAAGGTTATGGCAAAGTCCACTCACTAAACCTATTAATAAAATCTTATTGATTATTAAGCTAATATATTATTTATGTTTGAATAATCTATCATACTTTCCTACTAGTAAAAGCCATTTTTTATGTTGGAGTGCACAAACTCTGTACATCTGATTTGATTGCGTTATAGTTTGCGCTGTTAGGCTATGGGCTTAACTTTCATTAAGCAGTGAGGCATAAAATGACTAAGCAAAAACCGCAAAATATGCCCTTAGAACACGAAAGTGGTCGAGGCACCATTACCGATAACGCACTAAAAGCGTTAGTGACAAGTCCCTTGTTTAGGACCCGCACCGAGAAAGCGAAAAAGGGCAAAGGGTCTTACAACCGTAAAGGAAAGGCATTTAAAATGAGTAACCGAGAGGGGTATCAGCACAGGGGCGATACCCCTTTCGACTTTTTACGGCTGAGCTTTTGTTAATCTACGACTATTTGGATCTGCTTTTTACTCGTCATTCACCCTGCTAGTGCCTGCCTCAATATCCATCTCGACACTCAATCATCTCTAGGCTTCACTCATCCTCAGTTCGATAGTCTCTGTTGTTCAAACTTATTAGCCTGGCATTAATTAACCGGGGATAAATTGTACTTTTTCCTTGAGCGAGTATGGTTAACCTATAGCGAAGGAGATACATATGGCACAGCAATATCGAATCGAACACGACACTATGGGTGAGGTGAAAGTCCCCGTCGATTGTTATTGGGGCGCACAAACCGAGCGTTCGCGGCAGCACTTTCGTATTGGTGCTGAGGCATCTATGCCTGTCGAAGTGATCCACGCTTTTGGCTATTTAAAGAAAGCCGCCGCCATTACCAATCAACAGCTTGGCGTCTTGCACCAAGATAAAGCTCAACTGATTGCCCTAGTGTGCGATGAGCTGATTGCAGGCGAACTCGATGCGCAATTTCCTTTAGTGATTTGGCAAACGGGTTCGGGCACGCAAACCAATATGAACGTCAATGAGGTGATTGCCTATCGCGGTCATGTGCTCTCGGGCGGGCAACTCTCCGATACGGTTAAATGTTTGCACCCCAATGATGATGTTAACCGCTCGCAATCCTCCAACGATACTTTCCCCACCGCCATGCACATTGCCGCCTATCGCCAAGCGGTTGAGCTCGTTTTGCCCTGCATGAGGTTATTGCAGCAGAGCTTGCAGGATAAGGCCGATGAGTTTGTGCACCTAGTCAAAATCGGTCGCACACATTTTATGGATGCAACACCGTTAACGTTAGGCCAAGAGTTTTCGGGTTACGCCGCGCAGTTAAGTCATGCCATAGAAGGCATTGAGCACAGTCTCAAGCGGGTGGCTGAGTTAGCCTTAGGTGCGACCGCCGTCGGCACAGGGCTGAATACACACAAGGATTACGCCGTTAAGGTGGCGGACAATATTGCAAAACTCACGGGTTTGCCCTTTGTGACGTCGCCGAATAAGTTTGCTGCCCTTGCTGCCCACGATGAATTAGTCTCCCTGTCGGCGGCCTATAAAGTGGCGGCGGTCAGTTTAATGAAGATCGCAAATGATATTAGGATGTTAGGTTCTGGTCCGCGCTGTGGTATTGGTGAGTTATTACTGCCTGAAAATGAACCCGGCTCGTCGATCATGCCGGGAAAAGTGAACCCTACTCAGGTCGAGGCTATGACTATGGTGTGCGCGCAAATCATGGGTAATGATGTCGCCGTTGGGATTGGCGGCAGCAATGGTCAGTTTGAGCTCAATGTGTTTAAGCCGATGATTATTGCCAATGTGCTGCAATCGGGGCGCTTATTGGGGGATGCTTGCCAATCGTTTAATGATCATTGCGTGGTCGGCATAGTGGCGAACGAGCCACAAATCGCGCTGCATGTGGAAAATTCACTCATGTTAGTGACGGCGCTGAATCAACATATCGGTTATGAAAAGGCCGCTAAGATAGCCAAAAAAGCCCATAGCGAGCATAAGACACTGCGCCAAGCGGCATTAGAACTTGAGTTTGTGACAGCAGAAGAGTTCGAGCTGTGGGTCGATGCCAATAAGATGTTGGGACCCGATGCTTAATGCTTAATTCAAAACGTCTCATCCTAGCTGCTGATAAATCAGCGAAATTGAGGCTGGCAATGAATCAAGATAGTGAGCCGAGATAATGAAAAGAAATAGTGTGATGAGATAGCGAGAAGAAATAGTGTGATGAGTTAGTGAGGCGAAGCAGTGGAGTAAAGATGGTGAAGCATTCGCAGTGTTAATGCTTACGAAATGATAAAAACAAAAAGCGAACCAGAGGTTCGCTTTTGAGTCATAGCCTGTCCTATATCAGAACGGCTTAGTCTTGGGTGTCAGCATCTACCACTTCAGCCCACAGATCGTGTTCATCTGAATGGGTGATGCGGGCACGAACCAACATACCGGGTTCCAGCTCAGTTTCACCATTGATAAACACCATGCCGTCGATTTCTGGTGCATCGGCGAAGCTGCGGCCAATGGCGCCTTCTTCGTCTACATCATCAATCAGAATATCTAAAGTACGGCCAACGAAACGGGCTAAACGCTCGGCGCTGATCTCGGCTTGGAGTTCCATAAATCTGTGGTATCTGTCTTCTTTCACTTCTTCGCTGATAAGCTCAGCGATGGTGTTGGCGACAGCACCATCGACTTCAGAATACTTAAAGCAACCTACGCGATCAAGACGAGCTTCTTTTAAGAAATCGAGCAGGATTTGGAAATCCTCTTCGGTTTCACCTGGGAAGCCGACGATGAAGGTCGAGCGGATCACTAGATCTGGGCAGATTTCACGCCAGCGTTGAATCGCTTCTAACTGACGGTCAACACGGCCTGGACGCTTCATCATCTTGAGGATGCGCGGGCTTGCATGCTGCATTGGAATATCCAAATACGGCAGGATTAAACCTTCGGCCATCAAGGGGATCAAATCGTCAACCCATGGGTAGGGATAGATGTAATGCAGACGCACCCAAGCGCCCATTTTACCCAGTTGGCGCGCTAGGCTAGTAATGTCTTGCTTGACTGGCATACCGTTCCAAAAATCGGTACGACCGCCTTTGTCTTTGCCGTAGGCCGAGGTGTCTTGGCTCACAACTAGAATTTCTTGTACGCCTGATTCCACTAAACGCTTAGCTTCATCTAAGATGCTGCCCGCTGGGCGGCTGTCGAGATCGCCACGTAGCGAAGGGATGATGCAGAAAGTACAACGGTTGTCGCAACCTTCTGAAATCTTTAAATAAGCGTAATGCTTAGGCGTTAACTTAACCCCAGTTTGTGGGATTAACGAGGTGAAAGGGTTGTGCTCTGGCTTAGGCACATATTTGTGAACGTGCTTTAACACGGCTTCGTAGCTGTGTGGGCCAGTGATTTCTAACACATCTGGGTGAACTTCGCGGATTTGGTTTTCTTTAGCGCCAAGGCAGCCAGTGACGATCACTTTGCCGTTTTCTTCTAAGGCTTCACGCACAGCATCCAGAGACTCTTCCACCGCAGCATCGATAAAGCCGCAGGTATTGACGATAACTAAGTCGGCATTGTCGTAGCTGTTAGTCACTTCGTAGCCGTCGATGCGTAACTGAGTCAGAATACGCTCTGAATCCACGAGGTTTTTTGGGCAGCCCAAAGACACGAAACCGATGCGATTCCCAGTGGCAACAGCATTAGTGCTTGCTGCTTCTAATGTTTTGACTGGGATATCAAGCGTGGTCGTTTGCTTGGGTTTAAAAGTTTCAACTGTCATGGTTTCTCGCTGAGGTATAAGCCGCCTTAAAAAAGTTGGCGGATTATACCTGAAGTGATTAAAAGGTACAGTAGCTTTGGCTGAAAAGTGTACAACTGGGGCGCTGAATATGCCAGTTAACCCTAAGGCCTATTCTGGGTGTGGATATAGGAAGATAAGCCAAAGATCCATGGTCGAACTCATCTGGATAAAAAGCGCTAAACATTTTTCAGAAAAATTAACCCTTTTTAAAATTGGCCGCGTTTATAGGGGCAAGAGACAATTTCTTGATGCTGTTACATATTGGCACAAGTATTGGCACTTTTTACTGATAGCCTAAGCACTAAATAAGCGACACAGTCGTTTTAGCCGTCTCGTTTTGAATATGCGTTCTATTTGAAGTGGTTTAGGTATAAGCACATTATTTTGGAGTAAGTTATGAAAAATTCTCTTTTAGCGGTATTGGTGGCGGGTGGTCTTTTTTCTAGCGCGTTTATGGCGCCAGCAGTGCTCGCCGCTGAGGTCGATTTCCCGCATATTGAAACCATGGGTGTGAGTCAAATCCAAGTCGAACCCGATATGGCGGATGTGAATGTGGAAGTGGCCGTGACCGAAAAAACCGCTAAAGCCGCCAAAGATAATTCCGATGCCGCTGTGGCTAAGTTTATCGCCCGTCTCACCGCAGCGGGTGTGACTAAAGATCAGATCCAGAGCGCGAATTTAAATCTTCAACCGCAATATGTGTATATGCAGGATAAGGCTCCTGAGCTGACGGGTTACACCGCCAGTCGCCAAATTACCGTGACGGTAACAGACTTAAGCCGCTTGAATGCAATCTTAGATTCAGCCTTAGAAGAGGGCATGAATCGGGTCAATAACATCGCCCTTAAGTCGAGCAAAGAAGCTGAATACGTCGCCAAAGCACGTCAAGCCGCGATTGTGGATGCCAAACAAAAAGCCGAATCTTTGGCTAAAGGCTTTGGTGAAAATCTCGGTAAGATCTGGCAGATCCGTTATTACGATCAACGCCCTGTGCAACCTGTCATGTTGCGTATGAGTGCTAAAGCCGATGCCATGGGCGCCGCCGAGAGTTATCAATATGGTCAAGTGAGCATAGAAGATAGAGTTGAAGTGATTTATAAACTGAAGTAAATCAGTCTGAGGCATATGGTGATGGATGAAGCTCCTATTGGGATTCATCCATTTTTTTATGCCGTTTACAATCGTTTTATATTTTTGGAAATAGCATTCTTCACTCTATATGTGATGGATTTTATTAGGATGAACAGTAAAAACTGGCAAATTTAAGTATTTATCCTCACACTAGTAAGGTTAATGTTTAGGAGGCCGTTTATGGATTTTCCCGCTCGAATAAAGCAACAAACTTGCATGGATTGCTTAAGTGGTAAGTCATTAGGATTTGAAATTCGAATGGCATTTCAACCTATTATCCATTGGCCTAGTCGTGAGATTAGCGGTTATGAAGCTCTGGTCAGAGGCCCTGATGGTGAAGGGGCTGCGTGGGTGTTTGAGCGGATTAATGAAAATAATAAATACTATTTTGATCAGGCTTGCCGTGTAAAAGCGATAGAAACCGCTTCAAAGCTGGGACTCGATAAGATGCTCAGTATCAACTTTTTACCTAATGCCGTATATAACCCTGAGACATGTATCCGCGCGACGATTGAAGCCGCCGACATGTATGGGTTTGATATTCACAAAATCATGTTCGAAGTGACTGAGGGCGAGCAAATTGTTGATCGGGCAAAATTAGTCCGTATCTTCGAGAGCTATGCTAAGCGTGGTTTTATCACGGCAATCGATGATTTTGGCAGTGGTTTTGCTGATTTAAGCTGGCTCGAAGCCCTGCGCCCTCAAGTATTAAAACTTGATATGACCTTGATCCGTGATATCGATCTCGATAGAGAAAAGCAGTTAGCCGTGGATGAAATACTGCGTATTTGTTTAGAGCTTAACACAAGAGTTTTGGCCGAAGGCATTGAGACTGAAGCCGAACTTAATTATCTCGCTGGAATAGGGATTGAGTATTTTCAGGGGTATTATTTTGCCAAACCACAACTCGAATATTTAAGTTCCTATGAAGAGCTGAGCTTTCACGCCCCAAAGTAAATGGTTAGGTGGATTGATATTGTTGCACGATTAGAGAGATAACACGTGCTGAGACTCGATGGATAATTCGTTGTTTCTGATATCGGCTAACTGATATATCATGCGCCACCTAAAATTGCCCTTGTTACCTATTCGCTACTATGTCTTCCAACGCGCTCTATACCGATTTATCCGGTTATTACGATTTAATGTGTTCCGATATCAACTACCAGCAACAGAGCGCGAGTATCCATCGTCTGCATCAGTTCCTCGGCAATAATGGTAAGCAACATCTTGATTTAGCCTGTGGCACTGGTCCGCATGTGCGGCATTTTATCGACCTTGGTTATCAGTGCAGTGGCCTTGATATTAATCAGCCTATGCTAGACATGGCCATGCGTCGTTGTCCTGAAGCTCAGTTTAACCTCCAAGATATGACGGCTTTTTATTTAGAAGAGCGCGTCGATTTGATTACCTGTTTTTTATATTCCATCCATTACAGTGCTTGTATTGAACGCCTTAAAAGCTGTATCGCCAGTGTGCATAGCGCACTTAATGACGGTGGGCTGTTTTGTTTTAATACTGTCGATAAGCACAGAATCGATAACACAAGTTCGGTTAAGCATTTTGCTGAGTTTGATGGTAGCCATTTCGCCTTCGAATCCGGCTGGCATTACAGTGGGCAAGGTGAAAAACAGTCATTAAAGTTGAGTATTGCCAAAAGCAGTCAGCCGTTTGCTGAGGTCTCGCCTTTACCTGTCTCTGATATGAAAGGCTTAGGCTCGCTGGAAGCTGGGTTACACGCCGCAGGTTTGCAAGAAGTGGGTTTACAAGAAGTCCACAGTATTGAGCAATGGCAAGATCAACATGCTATGGTCGCTACCAGCTTCACTGAGCTGCAGGAATTGTTAGCGCCCTATTTTGAAGTGCATGTTTTCGAACACGATTATGAAAGAATTGTCCCGTGGGATCTAGCATCAGGTAACGCGCTGTTTGTTTGCGTGAAGATTTGACCTTTTGTTGAAGGTTGGTAACAGAAGGTCTGCTCATAATGTCAGTGTGACTTGTTTAATCTCGCTTCTCTTTCAGTCTGTTTTTATTTAAAGCCAAATTAAAGTTGTAGGCTTCACTCTTGATTTTTCATCAAGAGTCGACCAAAAGGGGAAGGTACCAGTTCCCCTTTTGGATATTCCTTGCCAAATAACGTCCATGTTTAACAATCAGTTCGTCATCCATAACTCTTGTTCATAACGCTGCGGCACAGTATTCCCGTTAAAGCTTGCTTTAATAAACTTGTTTTAATAAGTAAGTCGCACAATATAAATGATAATGTAATTAATTAAATGTAATAATTTTGTGTGTTTATTTTGTTACCTATGAAATAGTTACAATTTCACAGGCAATAAATACATTAAGACAGAATTGGCACGGCTTTAGTGTAAGTATGAAAAAAGTTTCATGTGTTTTATAAAAATAGTTAACTTGAATTTAAAATATTAAAATAAATATATCGCATTGATAAGTAAGGTTATTGTTTTCATTATGTATTGAACTGAGTGTGGTTTTGCGAGGTTGGCATTATTTTTGTAATGTCCTTAGTGTATTTAAATAATTAACTAGGAGTACTTTATGAAAAATCCCATTCTTACTTTAGCTGCCATTATTTCTTTAGCCTCTTTTAGTGCATATTCTCATGCAGATAACATGAGCAACAGTGATGCCGCAGAAAACGGAATCTATGTCGGCGCTAACTACGGTTATTTAAAAGTCGATGGCGATGATGATTTTGATGATAATAGTGATGTAATGCAGGGCCTTGTTGGTTATAAGTTTAATAAATACCTTGCTCTTGAAGGTAGTTACATTAACTTTGGTGATTATGGTAATGGTTTAGCAAATGCCGAAACCGATGGTTATACGGCAGCCCTTAAAGTCATGCTTCCCATTGCAGACCGAGTAGAGCTATATGCTAAAGGTGGTCAGTTATGGTATTCGACAGATTATGACGTCGTCGGTTTTTCTGGCAATGACGATGGTGAAGGTGTATTCGCCGGCGCCGGTGTGGCATTTAAAGTCACAGATCGATTTTTAATTAATGCTGAGTACACTTGGTATGATGCAGATATTAATGCGGATAATGTAGCTAATGGTGCAAATACAGAAACGGACTTTAAACAAGCAAGTTTAGGTGTTGAATATCGATTCTAGATATTTTTAATACTTAAAATTAAAGTACTAATCATCGAGGTGTAACACGCTAAGTGTTATACCTTTTTTACTTTAATATTATCTTGATGGTAGATGTTATTGGATTTAATAAGAAATGTTGAGAGCTATTTACAAACAACAATATAATGCACTTTCCATTTTTGCCTACAATCTGTTATGGCGAAAATTGCTTGAACGAGTACCATTAAAAATGATGGGACGATATAGTGGAAAAAAATCAAACTAATTCATTAAAAAAGGCGTTTTTAAACATGCAAACCCCACCGATTTTAGGCATGGGAGGATTGCCTATCGTCACTAGGACGATGACAATCAGTACATTTATATCGAAAGCCTTGTTCTAAAAGAGCAGAAATCTGGTATCGTCTTACTATGGTCAAATACAGATAATTCATGGTGATAGTCTCTTATATCTATGGTTAACATAAGTATGCTTTTGAGTAAACCGGTGTTTTTCAAGATAGTTGTCACTCTTTGTTTAAATATTAAGCTGCATTTATTACGCCTTCTTCTGGTGCCTTATCTGGGTTGAGTGTTACAGCGCCAACCGCTTCACAATTTCTGATCTCTGTAGACCAACGCATCGGTTTTCTTTCCTTCGCCGCCTCAAGCACTTTCTTGCGCTTCGCTAAAATAGCGCCATCTTGCAGTGCATGACGTTGCCCTGGTGAGACAAAATTTAGCTGGCTGTGTTT